>JACSRG010000476.1 GCA_014879865.1 Anaerolinea sp. | reverse complement strand
CCGCAATACCACACAAGTCCTTTTGACCATCCTTACCCGTCTTTCCGTTAAGTCTTTTCTTTTTCCTTCTCTTTCACCACCGGTAACGTGAAGGAGAAGATGCTCCCGCCGTCCGGGTTATCGCTGACCCAGATTTTCCCGCCGTGATTTTCGACCACCAAACGGCAGAATGTCAGCCCTAAGCCGCTGCCGCGCCGCTTCCCCTTTTGCTCTTTGACCTGCACGAAGCGATCAAACAGCCGCGCCTTATACTCTTCCGGCACGCCGGGACCCTGATCGATCACGTCGATCTGCGCCATGCCCCCCGCGTTGCGGGCGCGGATCGTCACCGTGCCGTTTTCCGGCGTGAACTTGAGCGCGTTGTCGAGCAGGTTGAGCACCACGCGCTCGACCTTATCGGCATCGATGTTCAGGCGCGGGAAGTTTTCCGGCAGATCGGTCTGAATCGTCACGGCGATCTCCTGCGCAATCGGGGCGATCTCGTCCTGCGCCGTCTGGATGATGGTCGTCAGCGCGGCGGGTTCGGTATCGAGCGTCAAGAAGCCGGTTTCCATGCGCGACACATCGAGGAGCGAATCGACGCGCTGGAGCATCTTGCGGATCGCGCGCCGCCCCGACTCGCTGGTGGACTCGACCAGCGGGCGCAGTTGGCTGTCTTTGGGCGTGAGTTCGCTCAACAGCTTGAGGCTGGTGGTGACGGCGGTCAGCGGGCTGCGCAGATCGTGGATCAACATGCGCGATACGTCGTCGCGGGTCTGCGCGAGACGGATGCGCTCGGTTTCGTCGTAGAAGACGAGCAGCACCCCGATCAGCGAACTGTCACTGTCAGCAATCGGAATCGTCTGGCGTTCGAGGTAACGCGCTTCGAGGCTGTAGCCCGTGAGATCGTCGGCGGGATTCCACACGCCCGCCGCCCGTTCGAGCAGCGTCGCCAGTTCGGTCGCCGTGAAGCCTAGCGCCGGCGCAAATCCCGCCGACTCCGCTGCCAGCGTCTTGATGTTCTTGCCGAGCACCTGCGCTGGTTTCAAGCCGATCAGATCCACGCGCGGATTCGCCAGCGTGATCACGCTGTCGCCGTCGATCAGAATGATCGCCTCCTGAATGGTGTTCAAGATCAACTGCAAGCGGTCGCGGGCTTCGTCGGTGCGGATGAACAAACGGGCGTTGTCGATGGCGATCACCGCCTGATTGGTCAACTGCAAGATGAAGTTGATGTCTTCCTCGCCGAAGGCGGCAGGCAGCGGGTTTTCGAGCGTGATCACGCCGAGGAGATCGGCGTTGTGCAAAATCGGCACGGTGAGCTGTGAGCGCGCCGCCAGCGCGAAGCGCGCATAACGCGGATCGGCGTCGCGGTCGTCGATCAAGATCGGTTCGCGCCGCTTGATCACTTCGCCCGCGATCCCGTTGAGCAGTTGGCTCGGCTGATCGAATGTGCCGGGGGCATACCCGCGCGTGACGGAGAATTCGACCTCCCCGTGTTCGTCGAGCAGCAGCAGCGCGCCGATGCGCGAACTGGTCGCGTCGAGGGCGTGACTGAGCACGAGGTTGCCGATGGTCTTCAGGTCGATGGTCGCCGTGAGTTCGTGCCCGATTGCCGCCAGCGCGAGAAGCTGCCCGACGCGCCGTTCGAGCGCCTCGTCGGTGATCGCATAGAGGCGCGCATTGCTCAACGCCTGCGCCACTTGATTGGCGAACATGCGCAGCACCTCGATGCTTTCGTCGGCGAAGACGTGCGGCGCGCCGAAGTAGATCACGAGCACGCCAATCGTCACGCCGCCGACAGTCAGCGGGAGTTCGATCCATGCGGGCTTGCCCTCGACCCGCATGAGGTCGCGCAGCGGTTCGGCATCGGCGTCCCGCGCGGCGTCGGCAATCACCAGCGGGGGCAAGATATGCGTCGGTTGGCGGTGCAGCGTCCGGTTGACGAGCGGATCGGGCGGGTCGGCGGTGAACTTACTGCTCATGCCCGCGCTGCGCACCAGCGCCAGCGAACCTTTGACATCATCCCAGTACATATACAACGCCACGCCCGCGCCGCCGGAAAGCGTCTGCGCGGATGCGATGACCGTTTCGAGGACCACCTCGAACGACAGCGTGCCGTTCAACTGAAGCAGCACGTTGTTGAGTGTCGCCAACTGCGCCACCCGTTCGCGCTGCGCGTCGTAGAGCGACTGATTACTGTCCGAAAGCTGGCGGTAGCGTTCCAACTGCGTGCGCAGACGGCGCTGCGCCGAGGTGATCGCGTGGGGACTGATCAGCAGGGCGGTGAAGCCCGCTAAAAACGTGGCAAACAGCACGCGCGAATTGTGGTTGTAGACATCCGCGCCGAGCAGCGCGAACGGCAGCGGCAGACCGAGGACGATCAAGATTTCGAGCAGGTTATCGCGCAGGCGCAGGATCGGCACACCCTCGTACCAGAGTTCCATCACGAAGATCGCCGCGTAGAGCGTGATGTAAACGGCGGCGTAAGCGATCACCGGCAGATTGAGGCTGAGGCTGATGTCGGCGGCGGGCAGCACGCCGATCTGCTGGTAGAGCCAGCCCGCAACATAGAACGGCAGCACCATCCGCGCCAGTGTGAAGATCGCCCGCGACACGGTGACAGTGGTGCGCAGCATAGAGACGATCTCCGCCAGCAGCGCCCCGCCCGCCAGCGCCCAGACGAGCGCCGGGAAAGCGGTCGCGGGGAGGGAGAGGAATGCCAGCATCCCCATGCCGTGCGCGCTGCTCAACTGCGTCCGGTCGTCCAGCAGCACACCGAAATACAACGCCAGCGCGGTCAGCAGCCCGTAGATGACCAGCACGTCAACACGCTCGACCAACACCGTGCCGGACGGGATGTTGAGGAGCAAGACCGCGACGACGAGCGGAAGCAGAAGGTAGAGCGATGCGCGTTTCACTCGAAATGCCTCGACATTGGTTCTTTACGATTTTAGGATAAGTCCGATTTGCCGTCTACAGCACAAACGAATTTGCCGCGCAAATGTCTCAACACGCCTTTGACTCCCGTCCGTAGATCGTGTATGTTCCCGATAAAAGGATCGACCAGAAGGATTCTGACCGTGACCCCTTTGCGCGAAGGCGACCTGCTGTGGACTCCGTCCGCCGCCGTGATCGAACATTCCAACCTGCGCCGCTATCTGCATTGGCTGGCGGCGGAACGTGATCTGCATTTCGCCGCCTACGCCGATCTGTGGCGCTGGTCAACCGACCGCATCGAGGACTTCTGGGCAAGTTTATTCGACTTCTTCGACCTACGCTATTCCGAACGCTGGTCAACGCCGCTGGTCGAGCGGGTCATGCCGGGCGCGAACTGGTTTCCCGGCGTCAGGCTGAATTATGCCGAGAACATCTTCGCGCAAGCAGCGCCAGATCGCCCGGCGCTCTTCTACGCCGACGAGGGCGGCTTGCGCGGTGAAGTCAGTTGGGCGCACTTCGCGGATCAGGTCAATCGGGCGGCGGCGGTGCTGCGTGAGGCAGGGGTGAAACCGGGGGATCGCGTCGTCGGCTACATCCCCAACATCCCCGAAGCGATCATCGCGCTGCTGGCGACGGCGAGTCTCGGCGCGATCTGGTCAAGCTGTTCGCCGGATTTCGGCAGCCGCGCCGTGCTGGATCGCTTCATTCAGATCGAGCCGAAGGTGTTGATCACCGTGACGGGCTACCAGTACGGCGGCAAGGTCTTCGACCGCCGCGACGTGATCGGCGAACTGCTGGCGGAACTGCCGGACGTCACCCACACGCTGATCCTGCCGTTCGGCGAATTCACGCTCGATCTACCGCGTGCCGAAGTCTGGGCAAGCGCGCTGGCGCGGGTCGCGCCGCCGCCGTCGATCCCGTTCGAGCAGGTCGCCTTCGATCATCCGCTGTGGATTCTCTACTCGTCCGGCACGACCGGGCTGCCCAAGCCGATTGTGCACGGTCACGGCGGGATGCTGCTCGAACACGCCAAAGCGACCATCTTCCACAACGACCTGAAACCCGGAGATCGCTTCTTCTGGTACACCAGCACGGGCTGGATGATGTGGAACTACCTGATCGGCAGCCTGCTCTCCGGCGCGTCGATCATCCTCTACAACGGATCGCCCGCTTATCCGAACATGGACGCGCTGTTTCAGCTTGCCGCGCAGACCGGCATGACCTATTTCGGCACGTCTGCCGCGTTCGTCAGCGCGTGCATCAAAGCGCGTGTGCGCCCCAATCAGCGCTATGACCTGTCGCGGATTCGCGCCGTCGGTTCGACCGGATCGCCGCTGAGCATCGATGGGTTCGTCTGGGTCTACGAGAATCTCAACCGTGAGCTGGCGCTCGAATCGTTGAGCGGCGGCACGGATTTATGCACGGCGTTCGTCGGCGGCTGTCGCATCCTCCCGATCTACGCGGGCGAACTGCAAGGCGCGTCGCTCGGCGCGGCGGTGCACGCCTTCGATGAAGCAGGGCAGCCCGTGATCGACGAGGTGGGCGAACTGGTCATCACGCAGCCCATGCCGTGTATGCCGATCACTTTCTGGCGCGACGACGACCTGAGCCGCTACCGTGCCAGCTACTTCGAGATGTATCCGGGTATCTGGCGGCACGGCGACTGGATCAAGTTCAATGCGCGCGGCGGGGCGGTGATCTATGGGCGCTCCGATTCGACCATCAACCGGCAGGGGATTCGCATGGGCACGGCGGAACTGTACCGCGTGATCGAGTCGTTCCCCGACGTGCTCGACAGCTTGATCATCGATCTTGAACTGCTCGGACGCGATTCGCGCCTGCTGCTGTTCGTCGTGCTGCGCGACGGCGTGACGCTGACCGATGCGCTCAAGCGGGCAATCACCGCTAGGCTGCGTGCCGATATTTCGCCGCGCCACGTCCCCGACGAGATCGTGCCGATCACCGCCGTGCCGTACACCCTGAGCGGCAAAAAGATGGAAGTCCCGATCCGCAAAATTTTGCTCGGCATGGACGCCGACGCGGCGGCGAAGCGCGGCGCGATGCGCAACCCCGACGCGCTCGACTTCTTCATCACCTTCGCGCAAAAGCGCTAAGTACAGACGAACTAATCCTTAGGGATGGACGAGGCATGAGGGTGTTGAAAAATCCCCTCTCCCCGCTTGCGTGGGAGAGGGGGTGGGGTCAAAACCCCGCGTCCTCACTTTTTGCGTCCTTGCGTCGTCTTGCCCTACGCCTCGCTGATCGTCACCGTGATCATCTTGTCGCCCTGCGCGATGGCATTGACGACCGCCATCCCTTCCGGGCTGCTCACGCGACCAAAAACCGCGTGCTTGCCGTCGAGGTGCGGCTGCGGGCTGTGCGTGACGAAGAACTGCGACCCGTTGGTGTTCGCGCCCGCATTCGCCATGCTCAAATAGCCGGTGCCATGCTTCAGCTTGAGCGCTGACGGCTCGTCGTTCCACTTGTAACCGGGACCACCGCGCCCCGTGCCGGTCGGATCGCCGCCCTGAATCACGAAGTTGCTGATCACGCGGTGAAAGGTGACTCCATCATAGAAGCCGTCTTTTGCCAAGAAGACGAAGTTGTTTACGGTGATCGGCGCTTCTTTCGCGAACAGCACAATCTCGAAATCGCCCTTGGTGGTGTGAAAATGGGCGGTATAGCTCTTGTTCGGGTCGATCTGCATCGCCGGTGCTTGATCATACTGCTTAGACATCGCACATTCCTTTTCTTTTCCGAGCAACGCGGGTTATTATATCGGAATTTGAACCCGTTTGTTGGCTGGCTGATCCGAATTCTTTACCAAAACAGCAAAAACACCTGATATATAATCCGAGTTACAGTAACTAAATCCGATTTTAGAGAGACTGCTGTATGCCGCGCGTACTGTATATCGAAGATAACCCCGATAATCGTGTGCTTGTCCGACGCATTCTCATGGCTTCGGATTACGATTTTGTCGTGCAGGAAGCCGATAATGCTCGCAAGGGAATCGAGATGGCGACGGCACAACCCCCCGATATTATCCTCATGGATTTAAGCATGCCCGAATTGGACGGGCTGAGCGCGACCAAACAGATTCGCACCATTCCCGAATTAAATCTCGTCCCTGTCGTGGCGCTGACCGCGAACGCGATGGACAAAGACAAAGAACGCAGTCTCGCCGCTGGGTGCGATGGCTACATTCGCAAACCCATCGATGTCGATAAGTTACCCGACGAAGTGATGTTTTACATCAGGAGCAAACATGACGGACGCGCCAAGCAGTAAGCAGCACATTCCGGTCGAGCCAAGCGAAGCGCATGTGCTAGTAGTCGAAGACAATGTTCCCAACTTCGTGCTGATCGCGCGCATGTTGGCGTTCATGGGCGTCCAGCGGTGCGAATGGAAAACCTCCGGGTGGCAGGTCGTGCAGTTTGCCGACACCCTCCCCCGCGTTGACCTGATCCTGATGGACATCCGCCTGCCGTACGAAGACGGCTATCAGGCGTTGCAAAAACTGCGCGCCAATCCGCGTTTGAAAGATACGACGGTATGTGCCGTGACCGCCGAGGCAAGTGAAGACCAGATGCGCCGGGCGAAGAAGGCGGGTTTTAACGGCTTTTTAGGCAAACCCCTTGACCCGGATCGCTTCCCCGCACAAATCCGCCGACTGCTGAAGGGCGAAGAAGTATGGGAATGGAAATAGACGATTCGCAGGTCAGAATCGAGGCGCTCAAGATCGCCGAGGCGCAGTACGAAGCGTCGAGCACGATCTACGGTTCCGCCGATCCCGTCGAAATCCTCAGCGCGCTCGTCAGCTTCATGGGGCATCCGTTCTGGACGGTACACCTCGGTTTGATCGAAGAGGACAGCAACCCGCCGCTGCTCAACGTCATCGCCGAGGGCGATGCGGAGGGCTTGCGCGCGCAAAACCGAATGGCGCGCTTGAACGAATACCCCGCGTTTGAAACCCTCGCCGCCGTCGAAGTCCTCAACATTGCCGATGTCACAACCGACCCCTTTCTAACCGAACACGAACGCAAAAACCTCAGCGCGCGGGGGATCGGGGCGATGCTCATCATCCCGCTGGCAGTCGGGCAGCGCTTGACCGGGCTCGTGGCGATGGAATACGGCGCGCCGACCCGCTTCTCGCAGACGCTCTTGCGTACGCTGCGTTCGCTCGCCGATCAAGTCGCCGTCGTCTTCGAGAACCAAGCGCTGCTCCGCCGCACCGAAGCCTCGCTCGACGAAGTGCGTTCGCTCTATGACATCAACCGCGCCATGCTCGGCGCGCTCGAACCCCTCGACGTGCTCCGCATCTTGCGCATCAACCTCGCGCCGGATGCCCTCGTGATCGCCCATGTCGTCGTCGAGCGCGACCCGACCAGCAGCGCCGAAACCGCCAGCTTCCGCCACATCATCACCCCGGCGGTCGAGCAGGCGGTCGATGTGCCGATCAAGTCCTTCCGCAAAGCGGCGGATGTCTTCGATCAGCGCGAAACTACGAGCGCCGACTTCTTCGAGCGGTTGGACGGCGCGTCTGCGCCGCCGTCGCTGCTCACGCAAATCCTCGAAGGCTACCCGGTGCGCGCCGCCATCTCGATGGTCGTGCGCGAACGCGGCAAGGTCGAAGACGTGATCGCCATCGGTTTTGCCGACGAGCGCCCCTTCAATGTGCGGACGCGCCGCCTGTTCGCCGCGATTGCCGACCAGATCACCATCGTGCTGCAAAATCAACGCCTGCTCCGCGACGCGCAAAAGAACGCCATTCAGCTCACGCGGCAGGTGCGCGTGCTGCAAACGCTCAACCAGCTTTCCACCGGCTTGAGCGCCTTCGGCAGCGAAAAAGACCTGTTCGACTTCGCCGCGCAGTACCTCATGACCGCCCTCAACGTGAGTCACGTCGGCATCGTGCTCTTCGACCCGGACATGGAAACCGGCACGGTCGTCAGCGAACACCCGCAGCAGGGCAGCACCGGCACGCGCATGGAAGTGCGTGCCAACCCGATCATTAGCCTGCTCCGCCAGCAGCCCGACCGCCCCGTCTTGATCCAGAACGTCGAGAAAAGCGACCTCGTCACGGGCATGGCGCGCGATACGCTGCTGCGCCTCGGCACACACGCGCTCATGGTCATGCCCATCCGCCAGTACGGGCAGATCATCGGCTCGATTGGCTTCGACATTAACGAGAAGGGGCGCAGTTTCCAGCCGGATATGGTCGAAACGGCGCAGACGATGGTTTCGCAGCTTTCCGTCGCGCTGCAAAACATCCGCCTGCTCTCCGACGCGCAGCGCCGCGCCGAACAACTTCAGCAGATCGCCACGTTCGGTCAGTCGATTCAAGTGACGCTGCAAATCGACGCCATTCTCAACATCTTGCTGTCGGAAATCCGCCGCACCATCAAAGTAGACCGCATCAGCGTGGCGCTCCTTGACGAACACACGCAGCAGCTTCGCATCGCCGCGCAGTATGACGACGACCGCACGTACATCGACCTCAACAACGGTCCGCTGATCTCCATGAGCGGGACGTTCGTCGGGCAGGTGTGGGAGACGGGCGAAATGCTCGTCATTCAAGACACGATGAACACGACCGGCATCCGCCGCGTGCAGGATGTCAGCGTGCGCTCCGTCATGATCGCGCCGATCCGCTCACGCGGGAACTTGATCGGCACGGTCAACGTCGGCGCGTTCCAACCGTATGTCTACAACGAAGAAGACATTGCTATCTTCCGGCAAATGCTCAATCAGCTTGCCGTCGCCATCGAAAACAGCCTCACCTATGCGCGCACCGAGCGCGTCGCCGCGAACGAGGCGCTGGTCAACGACATCGCCGCCCAGTTGCAGGCGACCACCGATGTCGAAGGCATGATGACCGTCGCCGTCCGCGAATTGGGGAAAGCCCTCGGTGCGCGGCGTGCCCGCGCCCGTTTGACCGTCCAGCCGAGCGAGGGCTAGCGCCATGATCGAATTCCTGCGTCACCCTTTCAGTCTAGACCGCTACCGGACGGACTCCGAGAGATCGCGCGCCCGTCTGATCTACGTCGTCACGGTTGTGATGCTGCTGGTCGGCTCGGTGCTCGTCGTCGTCACCCAGTCCGGCATCGTGACTCCGGCGGCGATCCCGACCTTCGGTTCGAGCACGCCCGTGCCGCCCGCGCTGCTGGTGGTCATCATCCTCGGCAGCCTGCTCACGCTGGTGCTTACTCGGGTGGGCAGCCAGCAGATCAGCGCCGTGACCTTCCTGTTCACGATGTATCTAGCGATGGGGCTGCTCGGCATCGCCAGCGGTTTCATTTATGCGCCGCTCGGCTCCGGGCTGCTGATCGTCATCATGATCGCCGGGTTCTTGCTCGGCGTGCGCGGCATCATCGCCACCGAGATCCTCTCATTCATCACCGTGCTGATGGCGCTCAACCAGCGCCAGTTCTTGAACGATGTGCCGGATAACGCGCGCTTCACGCTCGTGTTCTTCAGCCTGTTGTTCATCGCAACCGGGGTGCTGCTGTCGTTATTCCTGCGCATCCAGCGCACACAAGAGTCCGAACGCATCGTCCTTGCGTCACGCGGGCGGCAGGAACTCGCCACGCTGACGACTCAGCTTGCGCAGCGCATCTCGCGCCACTTCGTCTTGGGCGACCTGCTCAACACGACCGTCGAGGACATCCGCACGACCTACCCGACGATCTACCATGTGCAAATCTTCCTGTGCGACTTCGACGCCAACGAAGCGCGCCTTGCCGCCAGCACGGGCGAAGTCGGGAAGGCGCTGCTGCGCCGTCGTCACAGCCTGCCGATTGGCAGTCGCAGCGTTATCGGTCAGGTGACGGCAGTCGGCAGACCCATCATCGCCAGCGCGACCGGCGAAACCGTCCACAAGCGTAACGAATTCCTCCCCGATACCGCTGCCGAAGCCGCTTTCCCGCTGCGCTTGGGCGGCACGGTGATCGGGGCGCTCGACCTGCAAAGCCGCACCGATACCGCCTTCGACGACACAGAAGACCATGCCATCTTCCAATCGCTGGCGGACAGCATCGCCGTCGCCGTCGATAATGCGCGCCTCTACGAACAGACGGAACAGCGTATCATCGAAAATCAGCGCCTCATCGACCAGATGCGCGGCGCGATGCGCGAAGTCGAACGCCTCAACATCGAGCTGACCTCGCGCGCGTGGACGAGCTATCTCGGCTACAAGGGCGACGCCGTCGGCGTCACGGTGGACGTAGACAGCAACGTCGTCCGCCAGAGCGCCGAACTGACCGGCACGCTCGATACCGCCATCCGCGAAGGGCGCATCGCGCAAACACAGTCGCGCGACAGTACCATCGTCAGCGCGCCGCTCCGTGTGCGCGGTCAGGTCATCGGCGCGATGGAGTTTGAAATCGGCAGCCTCACCCTTGCCCCAGAAGACCTCGATCTCGTCAATAACGTGTCGGAACGTTTGAGCCTCGCCCTCGAAAGCGCCCGCCTCTACGAAGAAAGTCTCCGCGTGGCGCAGCGCGAAACCACGCTCAACCAGATCGGTAATCGTCTCCAAACTGCCAACACCGTCGATGCGCTCATGGCGGAAACCGCGCGCGGGCTGCAAGCGACACTCGGCGCGAACCGTGTTGCCATCCGTTTGGGATCGCCGCCCGAGGGCGCGCCTCCCGTCAAGTCGAATGGGGGGCAGGGCTAAACCATGCTCACATCACCTTCAAGCGAACTGCTGCTCCTGCGCAAGCGCTACATGCAGGTGCTCGCGCTGTCGATCCTCATCCTGTCGAGCATCGGCATGGTCGCCGTCCTCGTCAACAGCCTCACGCAGCGGACGCTCAACGTACCTGCCGTCGTCGTTCAGGTGGTCGCGCTCGTCTTGAGTTTCGCGTGGCTCTACCTGCTGTTCGCCAAGCGCTACGGCGTCGCCGGGACGGGGATTCTGCTCACGCTCATCCCCGCCTACTTGATCTCGCAGGCGCAACCGCCCGTCTACCTGCTGACCGGTACGCTCGTCTTGCTCACCGCCGCTGTCCTTGCCCGCCGCGAACTGTTTGTCTTCAGCCTGATCCTCGTCATCGGGCGGTTGGTCGTGGCAACCTTGCTCGTTGCCTCCGAACGGGGAACGCTCGACATCGGCGTCTTTGAATTCGTCCTTCCGGCATCCAGTTTTCTCGCCTTCAGTCTGGTGGTGCGTTTCTTCACCATGAACGCGCAAAAGGTGGTCGAACAGAACCAGCGCACCGCGCAAACGCTGAACTCCGCGACGATCATCGGGCGGCAGATCGTGCAGCAGACCGACGCCGAAGAGATCATGCGCCGCACGGTTAACTTCATCCGCGACCGCTTCGCCTACTATCACGTCCAGATTTTCCTGCTCAACGACATGGGCGATCAAGCCGTGCTGCGCGCCAGTACCGGCGACATCGGCTACCAGCTCCTCCAGCGCCGCCATCAGCTCACCGTCGGCTCGCAAAGCGTGATCGGTCAGGCGGTGCTGCGCGGCGAACCCGTGCTCGTCGCCGATACCAGCCGCGAAGCCGTCTACTTCCGTAACGAACTGCTGCCCAACACGCGCAGCGAATTTGCGATCCCGCTCAAAGACGGCGATCAAGTCTTCGGCACGCTCGACATCCAGAGCACCATCCCGAACAGCTTCACCCCGATTGACCGTCAAGCGCTCGAAGTCATCGGCGACATCCTCGCCGTTGCGCTGCGCGATGTGCGCCTGCTCAACGAACGAACGCGGCTTCGCTCCGAAAGCGCCCGGCTCAGCGGGCAGTTGGAAACGCTCACGCAGGAAAATGACCGCCTCAACCGCGAAGTCACGCGGGCGACGTGGGAAGACTATCTCGGTCAGCATACCAACCTGACCGGCGTCGATCTCCGCAACGACGAAGTGATCCCGGCGGCGGACTGGACGCCCGATCTGACGCGCGCCACCCGGCAGGGCGAAACTATCGCCGCCGATGCGGTCATCGCCGTGCCGGTCATGCTGCGCGGTGAGGTCATCGGCGCGATTGAGGTCGAACGCGGCACGGGGTCGGCTGCCGAAACCGTCGAAATCGCGCAGGCGGTCGCGCAGCGTCTCGCCGTCAGCTTGGAAAGCGCCCGCCTCTACGAAGAGACCCGCCAAGCGGCGCGCGAAGAACAGCAGATCAACGAGATCGTGGCGCGCTACGGCACGACCACCTCGGTTGATGAACTCCTGCGCATCACCCTGATGCAGCTTGGCGAAACGCTCGGCGCGCAGGGCGGCTCGATCCGCTTGGGCAGTGTAGAAGACAATGCGAACGGAGGATCAGCCTGATGATCCAGCGTCTCAATCAAGTCACGTTCAATTATCAAAACCCGATTTTGCAGCAGCGCGCCGCCAGCCTCATCATCACCAATTGGGCGGCGCTGACCGGCTTTATCCTCGCTTACATCCTTCGACCGCTGCCGCAAATCTTCGCCGGGCAGCAGGGACTCGGCGCAATCGTCAACCCCTTCAACATCTTCGGGTTAGTCGTCTACGCCGTGATTTACATCTTGATCCAGCGCGGCAGGCTCTACACGGCGATTTACCTGTTTCTCGCCTACATCCTGTTCCTGTTCGTGCCCATCTTGCTCACCTCGTTCGACAACCCGATCACCTATCTGCTGGCGCTCCTGCCCGTCGTGGCGGCGGGCTTGATGCTTAATCGGCGCGGCTTGTTCATCATGCTGGCGATCATGAGCGTCGTGCTGATCGCGCGCTACCTCGTCCAGAACAACATGCTCACCACCGTGCGCTATGTGCCCGGAGAAATGGCGTTTGACGAGCTTCAGGTCGCCCTGTTGATCTTCGTGCTCGCCGCGCTCTACCTGTTCGCCTTCAGCGGCAGCATGGAACGTTTCGCCCGAACCTCGCTCGACGACCTGCGGCAGATTCGCACCGTCTTGCACTTCGGCGATCAACTCGGCGCTGCCCCGACCGAAACCACCCTCTACACCCATCTGCTCGAAGTCGCGCAGACCGATCTCCGCTACGAACTCGCGCAGCTTTACCTGCCCGACGAAGACGGCAGATTTTCCCGCCAGCTTCGCTTGAGCTTCGCCGGTGTCCCCCGCCGCGTCACCATCACCGACAGCGATCAGGACATCATCCGCGCCGCGATCAGGGACCGCCAGCCCGTGCTGGTGAGCTGGCGTGACAACAGCTTCCGCACCGAACACTTGATCCCGCCCTCGCGCCAGAGTTTCACCTATGCGCTGGTAGATCGCGACGCCGTGATCGCCGTCCTCGACGTGCAAACCGAAAGCGCCAAGCTCTTGACTCCCAACGAGGTCGAGGCACTCGTGCTGCTGGCGCGGCAAACGGTGCGCGAACTTGGTTATGCCCGTGCGCTGCGCGAGGCGCAGTCTGCCAGCCGCGATCAAGAAGCCGTTGTTGCCCGCCTGACCCGCCAGTTGAGCGAAATTCAAGGGCGCGCCCGTCAGGTGAGCGTGCAGGGTTGGGGACGTTACTTTCAAGGGCGCGGCAGCGAGGCGTTCGGCTTCGACTTGACCAGCGAGAACGGCAGGCTGCTCCCCATCGACTCGTCCGATTTGCCGCCGGAAATCCGCGAGACGATCATGCGCGGCGATGTCTACGTCGATCAGAGCGGCGGCGAACACCGCGTCAGCGTGCCGATCCGCTTCCGCGATCTTGTGCTCGGCGCGATGTCGTTCACGCTCCCGGCGGATCGCCCCATCGCCGACCGCCAGATCGAACTGCTGCGCACCGTCGCCGACCGCCTCAGCGTCGCGCTCGAAAACAACCGTCTGCTCGAACAAACGCAGGCGCAGGCGGCGCGCGAACGCCAAGCCAGCGAGATCAGCACGCTGCTGCTCTCCGCGACCAACGTCGAAACGGTGCTCAATCTCGCGGCACAGAGCTTCAACGAAGCACTCGGCGCGGTCAACACCCGCGTTTATCTGCAGCCCGGCGCGTTGATTAAGAGCGGAGCCGAATCGTGAACACGCGAGCCAACCGATTTTTCCTGTCCTCGTGGCCCATCTGGGTCAAACTGCTGGTCGGGTTCAGCGTGGCGCTGGCGCTGCTCTCGCTCCCGGCGTTCGTGTGGATGCGCTCCGGCGTCGAAGATGTCGCCGTGCAGAACGCCCGCACCTTCCTATCAGGCATCGGCACGGAACAAAAACAGGCGATTGAAAGCGCGCTCACCAATGCCCGCAGCGAAATGCGCGCATTCCTCAACAACCCCGAAAACGAACGGATACTCGTCGGCTTGCTCCTCGGCACGCGCAACACCGGCGTGTCGCTCAATTTGCCGCAGGTCGATGCGGCGGATATGGTGCCGCTGTTCCGGCAAACCCTGCTCAACCTGACGACCAGCCCGTTTGAAAGCATCCGCGTGCTTGACCGCAGCGGACAGGTGCTCGCGCAGGTCAGCGCCAACTCGACCGCCATCAGCAGCGCCGACGAGTCGAACTCGCCCGCCTACCGTGCGGCGACGGCGGCGCTCTTGCAGGGGCAAACGCAGTCGCTGGCGGTCTCGTCGCGCGGCGTCGGCGTCATCGAAATGACGCTGGTCGTGCAGTGGCGCGACGGCACGCCGATTGGCTTTCTCGTCGCCCGCTTGAGCAATGCGCGCATCGTCTTCAACAATGTCCGCATCCCCGCCAACGACAACCCGTTCGGCGCGTTCAGCTTCTTGACCACCGCCGTCACCACCACCACCAGCGTCTTGATCGCGCCGAATGCCGATCTTCAGCGCGCGAACGAAACCGACGAATCAGTTGCGGTGGATCGCGGGCTGGCGGGGCAAACCGGGACGGAACTTTACCTGCTGCGCGAAGGCGACCAGACCGAATACATCGGCTACTACGCGCCGATCCTCGGCACGCCCTTCACGCTGATCGTGCAAACCCCCTCGGAGAACGCCTACAGCTACACGCTCGGTTATTTCAGCGTGCGCGGTTTCGTCGTCGCCGTCGGCGTCGTCACGCTGATCGCCGTGCTCGTGCTGCTCTTCAACGGGATGATCGTCCCGCCGATCAACCGCCTGCGCCGCGCGACACAGGCGCTCCGTGACGGCGATTTCGACCTACCCGTGACCGATACGGCGCGCGGCGACGAAATCGGCGCGCTGGCGACCTCGTTCGTCACCATGCGCGATCAGGTGCGCGGCTTGATCGCCGACCTCGAACAGCGCGTCGAAAGCCGCTCGCGTGACATCGCCGCTACGCAGGAAATCAGCCGTTTCGCCGCGACTCAGCGCGATTTGCAGCTTCTGCTGGATCGCGTCGTGTCGCTCATCATCGAGAGCTTTCCCAACATCTACCACGCGCAGATTTTCCTCAACGACGGCGAAAATCAATGGGCGGTCTTGCGCGCCAGCACGGGCGAACCGGGCAGACAGCTTCTGTCACGCGGACATCGCTTGGCGGTCGGTTCGGTCAGCGTCATCGGTCAGGTGACGCAGCAGGGGCGCTTGGTCGTCGCGCGTGATACCGCCGTCAGTCAGGTGCACCGCCGTAACGAATTCCTCCCCGATACCCGCGCCGAACTGGCGATCCCGCTGCGCGTCGGCGATCAAATCATCGGTGCGCTCGACGTGCAGAGCAAGCAGCGCGACGCCTTCGCCGAAGATCAGGTCAGCGTCTTGACCACGATGGCGGATCAGATCGCCGTCGCCATTCAAAACGCCCGCCTCTACGAAGACTCGATCCGGCGCGTTGCCGAAATCGAAGACATCAACCGTCAGGCGACTCTGCGCGCGTGGCAGGACTACATGCGCGATCAGCGCGCGACGGCGCTCGTGCAGGAAGCCGGGACGGGCACGTCCCTCGATATGTCGCCGCTGCGCCAGCAGGCATTGCTCACAGGCGAGGTCGCGATGGGCAGAGTCACCGAACGCAGTACCGTGCCCATCGCCGTGCCGATCAAGCTGCGCGGTCAAACGCTCGGCTCGGTCGAATGGGAAATCCCGGTGACCAACTTCGGCGAAGATCGTCTGGAATTGGCGAAGGCGCTCGCCGACCGGCTGGCGCTCAGTCTCGATAACGCGCGCCTGTTCCAAGAGAGCACCCGCGCCACCGAACGCGAACGCTTGGTGAACAATATCGCCGCCAAGCTGACTGCGCAGAACAACATCAACGATATTTTGCAGACCGCCGTCCGCGAAGTGGGGCAGGCGCTCCGCGCTCCGCAGGTCAGCATCAACCTGCGCCGCAGTGCGAATGGCTCACACGAAAATGGCAACGGGAGTTAACATCAGCATGGCGAACCAGACCAGACGATCTACCCCCCGCTCGATGCGCAGTCGCGTCTTACGCTTTGTCATCCCGCTGGTGATCGGGGTCTTCATCCTCACCGGTCTGCTCCTGTTCTTTGCGCTGCGCGCCAATAACAATCAACTGCGCGTCGAACAGCACGGAATCGAGCGCGACGCGGTGTTAGCCCAGTTGAGCGACGCCGCGCAGACGGTCATCGACGATGTGCGCGTCTTCGGCGCGAATCGCACGCTGCGCGAGTTCGCCCGCGATACGCTCCTCAGCGTGTCGGGGAGTTCCCTCGATTCCAGCCAGACCCGCCTGCTTGGCGAATTCACCAGCTTCCTCGAACAGCATTCCGACCGTTACATCGCCATGCGCTATGTCACCTTCAACGGGTCGGTCTGGTCGGAAGTCACCAACTACGACAACATGACCCCGCTGGCGGACAGCCGTGTGCGCTTGAACGAACTCGAAGCCGACCCGACCGTCTTGCGCGGCTTGACGGCTGATCTCGGCACGGTGATCGCCGGAGACCTCGAATTTCTGCGCAATCCCAACTCGCCCGTACTGGATCGGCTCGTGCCGTTCTTCCGCGTGACCACGCCTGTCAGTTCGGATAGCGATACGACGAACATCGCCGGGGTGCTGCAAGTCGAAGTCCGCGCCGAACCGATCATCGCGCGGGCGCGCCAGATCGCCGCGCAGTACACGCAGGAGGAAGCCGGTCACACCGTAATCCTCGTGGACAACATCGGGCGCATCCTCGTCGATTCCGGGCAGACCACCGACTTCGTGCGCGAATTGGCGCTGGATCGCCCGTTTACCTTTGCCAACGCCTATCCCGGTATCGCGCAGACGGTCAGCAGCGCGGGCGGCGCAGATGTCTTAAGCATCACCGAGGGCGATCTGCTCTACTCGGCGCTCAGCCTGCCGGTGAGCAGCACGGGCGATACCGTCTGGCGGCTGCTGCTGGTCGAAGACACCCGCCTGACGCATACCGAAAACCTGTCCACAATCGTGCTCGTCGGCACGATTGCTATCGGCGTGGCGCTCTCCATCGGCATCAACGCCGTCTTGGGGCGCGCGCTCAAGTCCTTCGGCAGCGTGACGCAGATCGCGCAGACCTACATCGCCCAAGGCAAACCGCTGCCCGCTCCGGCGGACATCGGCGACGACGACATCGGGCAGTTGATCCGCGCCTTCCAAGCCCTCTCCACGCAGGTCGATACGCTCAAAGGCGATCTCGCCCGCCAGCACGAACGCTATACGCGCAGTATCGACATCGCCGGACGCATCAGCCGCGAGACGGCGGCGCTCTACGACGTCGATGCGCTGCTCAACCGCGCCATCGGCTTGATCGTCAACGCCTATGGCTTCTATCACGCGCAGGTGTT
>JACSRG010000242.1 GCA_014879865.1 Anaerolinea sp. | reverse complement strand
CGAAGGGGTGAAGTCCCTCTCCCTCAGGGAGAGGGATTTAGGGTGAGGGCAGTTTGCAGACAGACCCTAATTCGTCTTTACTTAGGCGGCTTTATACCTCCGGCTGAATGCCGGTGTAGACGGCGCGCGGGCGGATCAAGTTCCCGTCCGCGTACTGTTCGAGGGCGTGCGCGATCCAGCCCGCCGTGCGACCGAGCGCAAACAAGCTGATCCCGCTGTCGGGAGGCAAAGGAAGCAGGCGTTCGAGCGCCGCCAGCGCGAAGTCGATGTTGGGCGCGCGGTCGATGCTGCTGCGCGCCGCCGTGACCGTCGCCTCGATCACGCTCAAGTACGGGTGATCGGGATACGTCTCGCGCAGCAGGCGCAAGAGCGCCGCCGCACGCGGATCGCCATGCTCGCGGTAGAGGACATGCCCGAAACCGGGGATGCGTTCGCCGCGCTGCCGCCGTTCGCGGATGACGGCGAGCGCGCTGCCGTTCGCCTCGACCTCTTTGAGAAACGCCACCGCGAGGCGCGTATTGCCGCCATGCTTGATCCCTTGCAGCGCTGCCAGCCCGGCAGAGACGACGCCGTAGAGCGTCGCCTGAGTCGCCGCCACGACGCGCGCCGCGAACGAGGACGGGTTGAGTTCATGGTCGGCGCAGAGAATCAGCGCCGCGTTGATCAGGTGCGCCGCCTGCACCGCCGCCTCGTCGTCCCAGTCGGGATTCCAGCCGCGCGCGAGGCGGTAGGCAATCGAATCGACGTGTATGGGGCTGAGTGTTCTCGCCAGCAGCAGCAGGATACGCGCCCCGGTGAATGCCAGCCGGTCGGCGTTGAAATCGAGTGCGCGCAGATCGCGTTCCGCCGCCAGCGTCAGCGAAATCGTGAGCCGCGCAAACGTCGAAAGCTGGTCATCCGCCTCCCAGTTGAGCGATTCCGTCTGGTTGAAGAGGCGGGCAGCGGCGCGCAGGTCGCCTGTCCAGAGCAAAGCGGCGCATTCCTCAAACGAGATCGTGCGCGCCAGTTCTGCCGCGTCCGCGCCGCGATAATACAGGCGCTCGTCGAGGATCAGCGTGAGGCGGGATTCGAGCACGGGCGCGCCCCATTGCAGCGCTCGACGCGCGGCATCACGGGCGCTTTTTTCGGGATTACGCCGCCCCGCTTTGCGCTCCACGAGCCGATCCACGTCTTCGGCGAGGTAGCGGCGCTGGCGACTGCGCGCCGTGACCGCCTCGCTGCGGATGAGTCCCCGGCTGACATAGCTGTAGAGCGTCGCCTCGGCGATGTTCAGCCGGGCAGCCGCTTCCTTCGCGCTGATGTATTTTTCGCTCATCGTCGATCACTCGCTCATCAGCGTCAGGCGCATTTCGTTGGTCTGGGTAAAACCGATCTGCTCGTAGATCGGGCGTCCCTGCGCGCTGGCGTGGAGCGCCACGAAGCGCAAGCCCTGCGCGCGGCAGTGATCGACACAGCGTTCGACCAGCGTGCGCGCCAAGCCCCGACCGCGATAATCCGGCTCGGTGTAGACGTTGAGGATGTAACCGCGCCGCTGCCCGCCGTCGATGAAGTTCGGTATCCAGTCGTAGTATAACAACCCCGCGCCCGCGACGATACGTTCTGCGCCGCCGGGATCGGTCACCGCTGCGAACCACGCGAGATAGCGCCCCGCCGCCACTTCTTCGCGCAGCCATTGATCGAACAGCGCGTCATGCTGCTGGCGAAAATCGTCCTTGATCGGCATGCCCATGTCGCGGAACATGGCGTGGCGGTGGTACAAAATCGTCGCAAGATCGGCGGGGGTCTCGCGGCGGATGGCAATCGTCTCTAGGGTCATCGTCCTATCCTCTCGGCTGCACGATCATCATATGAGAAACGCGCCGCGCTCACAACAGACCATGCGACCCTGCCGCGTGCGCGGTATAATCGCCGCGCAAAGCTGGACTATAGGATAGTGATCATGACTGACGATTTGCGCCCCTCCCCGATGTATAAACCCGTCTCCCTGTTTGTCACCTGCATCATCGACATGGTGTACCCGCAGACGGGCGTTTCGGTCGTCGAGATTCTCGATCATCTGGGGGTTGAAGTGCGTTTCCCGGCGAACCAGACCTGCTGCGGACAACCCGCCTTCAATGCGGGCTTTCGCGCCGATGCGGCAGGCGTCGCCAAGCAGTTCTTGACCGCCTTCGCCGATGCGGAAGTGATCGTCTGTCCGTCCGGCTCGTGCGCGTCGATGGTGCGGCATTACTACCCGGAATTGTTCAAGGATGACCCCGCGTGGCGTGACCGCGCCGAATGGGCGGCGTCGATTACGTGGGAATTCACCGAATATCTGGTCGATGGCTTGGGCATCACCGACCTCGGCGCGAAACTGCCGCCGACGAAAATCGCCTTCCATGATGCGTGTCACGGTTACCGGCTGATGGGCTTGGGCGATCAAGCGCGGGCGCTGGCGCAGCAGGTCGAAGGCGTCACCGTGACCAACCTGACGCGCGCGGATCAATGCTGCGGCTTCGGCGGATTGTTCGCCGTCAAGATGCCGGAGATCAGCGGCGCGATGTTGGAAGATAAGGTTAAGCATATCAACGCGGCAGACGCCGATATGATTGTGACAGGTGATGCAAGTTGTATGACGCAGATGAACGGCGGTTTGAGCCGCAGCAACAGCGCCAAGCGCGTCATGCACATCGCCGATTTACTGGCGCAGGGACTTACACATAAGGAATGATAATGCTGCTGCAAGATATGAATTGGATGGACGTGGAACGGTATCTGGAACAGGACAACCGGATCATTTTGGTCACGGGCGCTACCGAGCAGCACGCCTATCTGAGCCTGTTCACCGACATTCTTATCCCGTCCCGTCTCGCCTTTGCGGCAGCCGAGCGCGAAAATGTCATCATCGCCCCGCCCTTCCCCTACGGCGTGAGCGAATTGTTCATGGAATTCCCCGGCACGATCAGCATCAGCCAGCCGACCTTCGATGCGCTGCTCAACGATGCGGTGGACAGCCTGATGCTGCAAGGCTTCACGCGCTTTTTCGTGCTCAACGGGCACGGCGGCAACAAGTTCCCCGCACGGCTGAACGAACTGCACATGGAGGGGCTGGCGCGCATTACGTGGTACGACTGGTGGCGCAGCCCGGCATCGAAGGCGTTTCAGGCGGAATACGGCTTGCAGCTCGACCATGCCAACTGGGGCGAGAACTTCCACTTCAACCGGATTGTCGAGTCGCCGACCGAGCCTAAGCCGCCGGTCAACCTTGACCTGATCACCGAGGGTCAGCCGGTACGCGACGTACTCGGCGACGGATCGTATGGCGGCGATTACCAGATCGCCGACGACCTGATGCATCTCCTGTTCGAGCGGGTGGTGGACGAAGCCGCCGCGTTGATCGCCGCGCTGCGGGAGTAGGATGTGTTGTAGCCCTCATCCCCCGTCCCCTTCTCCCGCCGCTCTGCTAAGGGCGAAGGGGTGAAGTCCCTCTCC
>JACSRG010000216.1 GCA_014879865.1 Anaerolinea sp. | reverse complement strand
GTTCTCATCGGACGCACGGACGTTGACAATAAGGTCATCCCGGATATTGATCTCGCCCCGTATGGCGCGGTCGAAAAAGGCGTGTCACGGATTCACGCGGCGATACTGCGTACCGAAGAAGCGTTAATCATCATGGACAAAGGCAGCGCCAATGGGACGCACCTGAACGGGCAGCGGCTCGTGCCGCAGCAGCCCCGGGTACTACGAGACGGTGACGAAATTCGTTTAGGTCGCTTGGTCGCCCGCATCTACTTCAAACGTAAACAGGAAGCGAAATGATCACTGTTCTTGTGCACATCAGCAACGCCGACCCGATTAAATGCGATATTGAGGACCTGCCCAAGCCAAGCGACAATGTGTTTGTCGGCAAAAACGTGCGGGAAAAAGGCGACAAAGACCTTGAATACACCGAAGAAGGCGTCAACACGTTGATTATCCCATGGTGGCGGATCACGTTTATCGAGGTGCTGCCATCGGCTGACGACGAGGTCGAGTTCCCGCTGCCCTTCCGAAACGATTAATCGAAGGGAAAGACATGACCAGCAAAGTTCCGAAAACGACCGGGCGCGACGGAAAGCGGATTCTCGTCGTCGATGATGAACCGCGCATGATCAACTTTATCCGCATGAACCTCGAGTTGGAGGGGCATCAGGTCATCGAAGCGCACAATGGTTTGGAAGCGCTCGAAGCTATTCGCACCAAGCTGCCCGACATCGTCCTGCTCGACGTCATGATGCCCGAACTGGATGGATTCGAGACGCTGCGGATGCTGCGCGAATTCACGACCATCCCGGTGATCATGCTCACGGCAAAAGGTGAGGAAAACGACAAAGTCTACGGCTTGGAACTCGGCGCGGATGATTACATCCCCAAGCCTTTCGGTCCCCGTGAGCTATCCAGCCGCATCAAAGCGGTCATGCGCCGCTTCGACATGCCGTCGAGTTCGCCCGATCAGGCGATTTTGAAGATCGACGAACGACTGAGCGTAGACTTCAACCGCCGTGAGGTGATCGTCAACGGTGAACGGATCAAGCTGCGCCCGACCGAATACCGCCTGCTCTATCACTTGATCGAGAATGCGGGCTGGACGGTGCCGCACGATCAACTGCTGGCGAAAGTGTGGGGTTACGAGTACCGCGACGAGGCGCACTACGTCCGGTTGTACGTGAACTATCTGCGCGAAAAGATCGAAGAAGACCCGTCCAACCCGAAGTACATCCTTACCGAGCGCGGCGTTGGCTATCGCTTCACCGATTTCAAGCGGCAGTCGCAAGGCAAACCATAATCGAGACGACCCGACATGGTCGCCCGTGACCGACGGGTAGACACATAGGTAGGTCTACCCCTACACGTCCTACCGAAACGAAACGGACGAGGCATAAGCTCGTCCGTTTGTTTTCCTTTGCCCTTCGGCGCGAGGTAATTGCTTTACTTCGCCTCAGGCTGCAAGTGTTCGGCGCGCAGGGCTTCCAGTTCACCCATGAACTGCTCCAGCAGCAGAGTCTTCTGCTCTTCGGGCAGCAAACTCCGACGCACCGCATTGAGCGCGATATGTTCCATTTCTTCGACGCTGAAGTTGAGATTTTCGACCAACGCACTCAGTTCATCCGCCAGCCTGTTCTTGTACATCCCCGGCATATCCGTGCCGATGACGAAATCGACGCCCGCGTCATACAACCGGCGCAGGGGATAATCGGCGATGGAGGCAACCCAACCATGTTTGACGGCACGCACCAAGCTGATCGCCAGCGTAATTTCCTGTGTGAGGATTTCCTTCAACACGTCCGGCGCATCGATCACGCCCCACGCATCCTCTAGGCGGGTCGGCACGAGCATCTCGACTGCCTTCGCGACACCTTCCGCGCCCCACACATCACCGGCGCGGGCGATACGTGGGAATTCTTTCTTCTCGACGGCGCGAAATGCCCGCTCAAACTGCCCGATTGCCTGTCCGTCTTCACGTCCGCTCAACCCCAAGCCGAGCACATTGGCGCGCTTGGCAACTGCCGTCGTGACCCAGCGCGCGAAATCATCGGCGCGGCGCGGTTCGTCGCGGGGAACCGCCAGAATCCATGCCATCTCGATGCCCCATGCCCGCCTCGCCCGCTCGCGTCCGTCGTTGAGCGCTGCGAAAAACGCCTCGATTTGCAGCGGGATTTCCGTGTACAGCGCCGGGTTGACCGTCACTTCGGCGTAGCGTACGTTCTGTTTCGCCAACCACGTCCCCAAATCATAAGCGGCACGGGTCAGATCGTCCGGGTGTTGAAACCATGTACTGGTCATCTTGGCGATGTCGTGGATACGCTTTGGATCAGGCTGATCTAGCATCTTCACCCAATCGCTAAAGTGCTTAATCGAGTCGGCGATGTCATTCCGGTCGGCAATACCCAAGAGCGCGGTTTTCGGCAGCGCCCCTTCCAGATGCAGATGCACGTCGGCTTTGGGCATCGCCTGAATATAGCTTGTTATCGACATAGCGTTAGTCCTCTGCTATTGATGTCCATTTGCGCCCTTATGTTCGCGGATGGCAGTCTTCGTGAATTCCAGAAACAGCGGATGGGGCGCGTTCGGTCGGCTGAGGAATTCTGGGTGGAATTGGCTGCCCAGCATGAACGGGTGATCCGCCAATTCCGCGATTTCGACCAGTTCGCCGTTCGGGCTAAGACCGCTAAACCGCATCCCGTGTTCGTTGAATGCGTCACGGTAGCTGTTGTTAAACTCGAAGCGATGGCGGTGACGTTCCATGACCGGCTGCTGCGCATTCTTGTAGGCGCGGGCTGCTGCGGTGGCATCGACCAGATTGCACGGGTAAACCCCCAACCGCATCGTACCCCCCATATCGGTGATCGTGCGCTGCTCCAGCATCATGTCGATGACGTGATGCTCGCTGTTCCCCTCGAATTCGGAGCTGTTGGCATCTTCCAAGCCCAAGACGTTGCGCGCGAATTCGATGCACATCGTCTGCATGCCGAGGCACAAACCGAGATACGGGATTTTGTTCTCGCGGGCATAGCGCGCTGCCAGTACTTTGCCTTCGACGCCGCGA
The DNA here is from genome assembly GCA_014879865.1 of Anaerolinea sp. Lineage (GTDB taxonomy): Bacteria > Chloroflexota > Anaerolineae > Aggregatilineales > Phototrophicaceae > Flexifilum. Next base: position 449 of record JACSRG010000216.1, on the reverse strand, counting down.
TAGCCGAAGCCTCCCGGCACGACGATGCCATCCACCGTACGTACAGCGTCCCACCCCTTATCTTTTTCGAGATCGCCCGAATCGATCCACACGATTTCCAGCCGATGATCGCACGAGCTTGCCGCGTGGAACAGCGCTTCTTTGACGCTCATGTAAGCATCGTGGAGTTCGACATACTTGCCGACAATGCCGATGCGTACCGTCTTAGTCGCCGCTCGCATCCGTGCAACCATTGTCCGCCAGCCATCCAAATCTGGTGGCTCGGGCTTGAGCTTGAGGCGATCCACAATATACTCGCCCAAGCCCAAATCTTCGAGCATGAGCGGTACATCATAGAGCAGATCGACCGTTTTTAGCGGGATCACCGCCTGCTCTTCGACGTCGCAGAACAGCGCGATCTTGTTGACGATGTCACGGCTGACGTCGTGGTCAGTGCGGGCGATGATGAC
>JACSRG010000430.1 GCA_014879865.1 Anaerolinea sp. | reverse complement strand
CGGTCGGCGCGCCGACCGGCGCGCCTGCCAGCGTTTCGCGCAGATCGTCCGTGAACTGCTCCAGCGTGATCACCGCGCGCACGCCTTCGAAGCCGATCAACTGGCGGATGCTGTTGAAATAATGCTCGCGATCCAGCTTTTCGTTGACGAACGGGAAGATCGACGGGATCGCGCCGAGCAGGATCGCGCCCCAGAATGCCTGCATGACCGCGTGCCCCTGTTCCATGACGAGCACGACCAGATCGCCGGACTGAATCCCCGCGTTTTCGAGCGCCGCCGCGTAATTCGCCGCCCCGGCGAAAAATTCCGCCCGCGTGAGCGTCGTTTCGCTCTCATCCTCGGCGACGAACGTCACGAGCGGACGCCGCCCTTGCGCTTCGAGCAGCACGCGCGCATTTTCGACCAGTGTCGCGCCGATCATTGCGCCTGTTTCGCTTCGATATTGCGGACGATGTGGTCGAGCGTGCGCATGTTGGCGACGGTCAGTTCGGGGTCGGGGAAGAACACGCCGAACTTTTCCTCGATGAAGACCGCCAACTCAGTCAAACTGAACGAATCGACCAGCCCATTTTTGAACAGGTCTTCGTCATCTTTGAGCGGATATTTCTTGTCCTTGATCATGTGGACGGTGATGTATTCACGCAGTTGTTCACGCATTGTTTTTCTCCTGTTAGCCCGGAAATGATACCCGGTTCGATCCTGACTTGCACGAATAGTCTCGCTGTGCTACATTCAGTTTGAATTCTGCAACAACGGTTAGGTTACTCCAACTTAGGACACGCGCAATGGGCGAAAAAATACTGGTCATCGACGACGAAGAAACCACAGTACGACTGATCGAGATTCTGCTCGAACGGCGGGGTTTCGAAGTGATCAGGGCGCTCAGCGCGGAAGAAGGGCTGCGCAAAGCGTACCGCACGCAGCCGGATTTGATCCTGCTCGACATCATGATGCCGGATATGGACGGGTGGGAAGTGTGCAAGCGCCTGCGCGAAATGTCGGACGTGCCGATCATCTTCTTGACGGCGCGCGGCGACCTGCGCGATATGGTACACGGGTTGGAAATCGGCGCGGACGATTACATCTCCAAGCCGTTCGAGAATGACGAACTCGTGGCGCGCATCAAAGCACATTTGCGCCGCGCCCCGAAAGCGATGATGAACGAGGAACTGATCTTCAACGGCGGTGAGTTCCGCATCAACTTCATGAACCGTGAAGTCCGCGTGCGCAGCGAAATCCGCCCGCTGACGCCGAAGGAGTTCAGCCTGCTGGGGGTGCTGGTGCGCAACGCGGGGCGTGTCGTCCCGCGCGAGGAACTGGTCACCGAGGCATGGGGCGAAGAATACGCCGACGCGATTGACTCCCTCAAGCTGTATATCCACTACCTGCGCCAGAAGATCGAGCGCGACCCCGAACATCCCGACTACATCCTGACTTCGCGCGGCGTCGGCTACCGCTTCGCGAGTCAGTGAGCGAAGCCCTTACCCATTTACATGGGCATGATGATATATCATGCCCCTACACGTTTATCCTCAGTCCTGTTTTTGGAGGAGACTGTATGACTCTGATCGGACAGCGGTTGATCAACCAGCGGATCGCGGGTGAACGCCTAGCTACCCCCGCCGAGATCGTGCGCTGGTTGGGCGCGGTACAGGCGCAAGATTATCACCAATGCCTGTGGGCGGTCGGGTCGCGCCTGCCGACTCCGTCGCTCGCGGCGGTCGAAGCCGCCATCGCGGACGGCAGTATTTTGCGGACGTGGCCCATGCGCGGGACGATCCACTTTGTGCCGCCGGAAGACGTCCGCTGGATGCTCAAGCTGTGCGGCGAACGACTGCTGGCGATGGATGCGCGGCGGCTCGGTCAGCTTGAACTGAGCTACGCGGACATCGAACAGACTTACACATGGATTCAGGCAGCGCTCTCCGGCGGCAAGCGCATGACGCGCGGCGACCTGCTCGACCTGATCGAGCGCAACGGGATCAGCACGAAGGGCGGGCGCGGCTATCACATCCTGTGGCACAGCGCGCAGTCCGGCTTGATCTGCTTGGGACCGATGCAGGACAAAGAACAAACCTTCGCGCTGCTGGATGACTGGGCTCCGCAGCAGCGCGCATTGTCCACCGACGAGGCGCTGGCGGAACTGGCGCGGCGCTACGTCGTGAGTCACGCGCCCGTCACGGTCTACGACTTCGCGCGCTGGACAGGCATGACGATCACCGAAGCCCGTAAGGGGTTGGAGGGCGCAGCGGGCGATCTCGTCAAGGAGAAGATCGACGGGGTCGAGTACTGGCAGCCCGCGTCACCGCTGCCCCCGGTGGATACGGATGAGAGCGTGTATCTGCTGGCGGGGTTTGACGAGTATTTCATCGGCTACAAAGATCGCGAGGCAATCGTTGCGCCGGAGTTCGCAACATACATCGTCCCCGGCGCGAACGGCATCTTCAAGCCGATGCTGGTGATCGGCGGGCGGGTGGTCGGCACATGGGCGCGAACGGTCAAAAAGAAGGGCGTGACGATCACGATCAGCCCGTTTGCAGCGATTGACGGACTCGCGGAGCGGGTCAGCGCGCCGGCGCGGGAATATGCTGAATACCTCGGCGTGCCGTTGGGGGAAATGAAAGTTGAAAGTCAAACGTAGAACGTAAATGCACGCCTTTGCTTCACTTTCAACTTTAAGTACAAACGCATTAATCTCTAGAGGGGGCGCAGTGTGCTGCACCCCTACCAAAGAAACAACTTAGTTGACCTTCGTCAGCAGCACGTCGAAGCTGCCGAGCGGCACGTTGAACGTCTCTGCGACCGCCGGATGCAGTACGCGCCCGCGACACAGATTCATGCCCTTCGCCAAGCCCGGATCACTTTCCAGCACTTCGCGCAGCTCGCCGCCCGCCAGCTTGAGGATATAGCGCAAAGTCGCATTCGACAGGGCGAGGCTCGACGTGCGCGGGACTGCCCCCGGCATATTTGCCACGCCGTAATGCAGCACGCCATCGACCACATAGGTCGGGTCGCTGTGCGTCGTCGGGCGCGTCGTCTCGACGCAGCCGCCCTGATCAACCGCCACATCGACGATCACGCTGCTGCGCGGCATGATCGACAGCATCTCGCGCGTGACCAGACGCGGCGCGCGCGCCCCGGTGACCAGCACCGCGCCGATCACGGCGTCGGCGGTCGTGAGCGCCTCGCGGATGTTCGTCTCATTCGAGTAAATCGTCGTCAGCCGCCCGTGCAGCACTTGATCGAGATACAGCAGGCGTTCGGTGTTGATGTCGAGCAGCGTGACGTTCGCGCCCATGCCGAGCGCTACCTGCGCCGCGTGCGTGCCGACTGTCCCCGCGCCGAGGATCACCACATGGGCAGGGCGCACACCGGGGACTCCGCCCATCAGAATGCCGCGCCCGCCTTCGGGCTTTTGCAGATAGAAGGCTGCGATCTGCGTCGCCATGCGCCCCGCGACTTCGCTCATCGGCTGGAGCAGCGGTAGGTGTCCTTCATTATTCTCGACTGTCTCATAGGCGATCCCAATCACGCCCGTGTCCATCATCGCCCGCGTCAGGTCTTCGCTCGCCGCGAGGTGCAGGTAGGTGAAGAGGATTAGGTCTTCGCGCAGAAAGCCGTATTCCGACGGCAGCGGTTCTTTGACCTTGATGACCATATTCGCGCGCGTCCACACCTCGGCGGCAGTGTGGGCGACCTGCCCGCCTGCCAGCACATACTCGTTATCGGTGAAGCCGCTGCCCGCGCCTGCATTCGTCTCGACGATGACCTTGTGACCGCGCCGGGTCAGTTCGCGCACGCCACCGGGGGGGAGTGCGACACGAAACTCGTTGTCTTTAACTTCCTTTGGGATGCCAATGATCATTTTCGGTCTCTCTTCAAATAGGTAGTTGCTTCTATTCTACACGATGTATGAAAAAGCGGATGATTTTTCGTACACCTTGCCTGAGTAAAGTCATGGACTTGGTCTGAGGGTTGAACCCCTGCGGCAGCATCATCGCTTCTGCGATTCTTTGCTACAATACCCGTTGAGCTAACCCACTACCTCAGGAAGTCCAAGCATGACCGGTCTGAATCCTACCCCCGCGCCGCCGCGTGTGCCGACTCTCAGCACCGCGCGCATCGAAACATTGGCGGATGGCGTGTTTGCCATCGTCATGACACTGCTCGTCTTTGACATCCGCGTGCCGGTACAGGAAGCCGTCGATGCGGTCGGGCTGGGACCCGCACTGCTGACGCTCACGCCGAACCTCATTTCCTACGTCATCAGCTTTGTGATTCTCGGCGTGTTCTGGGTCGGGCATCACAACCAGTTCTTCTACATCCGCCGCTCTGACCGCACCCTGTTGTGGATCAATATGCTGTTCTTGCTGTTCGTGGCGCTCGTGCCGTTCTCCGCCGGGCTGCTCAGCCGCTACGGCAGCGATCCGGTCAGCGTGATCGTTTACAACCTCAACCTGATCGCGACCGGCGCGGTGCTGTACCTCCATTGGACGTATGCCGTGCGCGATGGGCATTTGCTCGGACGCGAACTCGACCCGAAGGTCGATCAACTGGTGCGGCGGCGTATTCTCACCCCGCCGACCTTCTACCTGATCGCCATCGTCGTCTCGCTGTTCAACGTGCAAATCGCCATCCTGCTTGACGTGCTGATTCCCGTCGTGTATGTGCTGCCGAACAGTATCGATCAGGTCTTCCGCGCGCGGTCGGAGCACAATTCACAATGATCACGATCCCGACCCGTTTTGAGACCGAACGCCTGATCATCCGCGCGCCGCAGCCGGGAGACAGCGTATCCACCCATGCGTCGGTTGAGGAGTCGTTTCCCGAACTCCACGAATGGATGCCGTGGGCGCGCCAGCGGCAAACGCTCGCCGAAACCGAAACCTATGCCCGCGAATCGGCGCTGCGCTACCGCAACCGCGAGGAACTGGCTATGCTCCTGTTTCGCAAAAGCGACGGCGTACATGTGGGGAATTCCGGCTTGCACAGCATCGCGTGGGATGTGCCGCGCATGGAGATCGGCTACTGGATTCGCACAAGCTTGAGCGGTCAGGGCTACATGACCGAAGCCGTCACCGGGATTTGCGCGTTCGCTTTCAGCATCTTGGGCGTGCTCCGCTTGGAGATTCGCTGTGACGCGCGCAACCGGCGCAGCGCCGCCGTCGCCGAACGGGTCGGCTTCACGCTCGAATCGCGGATGCGCTGGCAGTCGCGCGATCCGCAGGGCGGTCTGCGCGATACGCTGGTCTACGTGTTGTTCAGTGATGATCAACCGGAAACCGTTCAGCGCGCCGCCAAACACCTGAACGCATCCGCGCCCTAAATAACGTCAGTGATGGCTAAGCCTCATTCTCGCCTGCCCCTCTCCCACGAAAACGGTGAGCAAGGGAATCAAAAAGGCGGCGTTTGCGTGGGTGCAAAGCGCCGCCTTAATGTGTCGGATGTTGGTTCAGGTCGAACGAATCGGCGACTTGTTGTAGCGCCGTTCCTCGATCCACAGCGTAATCCGGCTGACAATCCATGCGGTGCTCTCCCCTACGAGGAGAACGAGAAAATAGCCGATTGCCATCAACAGCGCCAAGCACACGATTACAGCGAATGACATTGCTCTCCCCCCTTCTTTAAGACTTGTACCACTATACGTTAAACTGCTCTTAAAGTAAATAGCCGAAAGACCTACTCTTGAATATGACTTTCGGCTGGATTGTGTGAAAAATTTGTTAAGGCTTGTGATCAGGTTGCGCAAGATGAGCGTCAGGGAAACGTCGCCTCTGCGTCGTTGTAATTCGGACTGTTATCCGTAAAATTTCCTTATTGTATTGGTTGATATGGAGAAGTGAGATGTTGCGACGTTTGCCAATGATCTTGACCCTGCTCGTCATGCTGGCGGCTTTCCCGCTTATGGCGCAGGAGACGCCGCCCGAAGTCATCATCGCGCTCGACGACCTCAACGCGCGCACGGGCTTAGCGCTCACGCTCGACGACCCCAACCTCGACGAATGGGCATGGCGCGAGGAAATCTTCAACGATGGCAGTCTGGGCTGCCCGCAGCCCGACATGATGTACACGCAGGCGGTCACACGCGGCTACGTGATCACCTTCCGCGTTAACGAATTTGTCTACGATTACCGCGCGGCAGCGGGCAGCGGTTCGGCGGTCTTCTGCAATGTCGCCTCCGACATGCAGGCGACGGATGAACCCGGCATCGGCGGTCAGTGGGAATTCGAGATGGTCGCGGGTTCGTTTAACCCCGTGCTCGATTGGTCGCCATCCGGTGAAACGATTGCCGTCTCCGGCGTGATCGAGTCGAGCGGCGAAGCGTCGGGCGCGGTGCTGCTCTACGACCCGCTTGATCTACAAGCCGCCCCGGTCAGCGTGGAGCTTGCACAGCCTGTGACCGCGCTTCAGTACTTCTCCGCTGACCCGATGGTCTTCCTCGTGACGGGCGGCGGCGCGGGCGATATTGGCATCTTCCCGGTCGAGCCGCGCGGCTTGGACATCCTGCTGATGGATGCGGAAGCGGCAGGCGATCAAGCGGACAGCACGGTCAACGACGTGGCGATCAACGCGCAGCGCACGCTGGTCGCTTCGGTCAATGCCGTCGAGAACGATCCTGCCCTTCAAACGCTCTGGGCGATCAGCCTGTGGGACGCGAACACGGGCGAACTGGTGACGACTCTCCAACCGGAATCCCCGGTTACATCGCTGGCGTTCAATGCAGATGGTGATGTGCTGGCGGCAGGCGGCGGTGACGGCACGGTGATGCTGTTCGACACCGAAACGGGCGACGTGATCGCGATCCTCGGCGCGGATGTCGCCGCGCAGTCCTTGCCCGAACCCGTGACCGCCGTCGAATACAGCCCGAACGGCGATCTGCTGGCGGTTGCCAGCGGCAATACCGCGACCGTGTGGGATGTCGCCGACGCGGGCGGCGAGATCAGCGCGCTGCAAACGCTCAGCGCAACCGATCCGATCCGCACCATCGACTTCAGCCCGGATGGTACGCTGCTGGCGGCAGCAGGCGGTGATCCATCCGGCGTGATCGACGCTGCCAACACGATCCTGATCTGGGATGTGGCATCAGGCGAACCGGTCATCACGCTGCCCGGTCACACCGACGCGGTCGGGTCGATTGCGTTCAGCCCGGACGGTTCGCGCTTGGCATCTGTTAGCTACGACGGTACACTCCGCGTGTGGGAACTCGGCGTCGCCGTCGGGTAACAGAGATCTTCCATCCCTCTCATATGAACGGGCGACCCTAGGTGGTCGCCCATCGTTTATGGGCGGACACAAATGAGGTAGGACATGGCAATCGACTATGTGATCGGGTACGACTGCGTGCCGAAGACGACGCTCGGCACAGGCGGCATTCTGGAACGCCTGAAAGCCCGCGAACGCGCGGCGCAGGTGATTCGCCTGTTCCGCGAGAACGGCGATCAGCGCCCGCCAAGCGAAATGGGCTTTGAATTCTCGCGCACGGCAGCGGATGGCACAGAAGAAACCCGCGTCATTGTCGTGCAGGAACTGCTGAACGACGCCGCGCAGCTTGATCCGCTGGCGGTGCACTGTGTCGGCTGTCCGGCGAACGCGCGCAAGGCTCCGTTTGGCTGCATGAACTACATCCAGTACCCGATCTCGCTGGCGGCGGAACGCTGGCTGCTGGATCGCCTGCCGGGGATTGACGAGCCGCTGATCTGGCTGATGCTCAAGCAGGGGATCACCGAACTGGGCTACGATGGGGCAGGCGTCGCGCCGCTGCGCTCGAACGGCACCTATTTCGAGGAGGGGCGTCTGTCCGGGCGCGACCTCGTCGAATTCGTGGTCAACGCGAATCAGGTGTTTCACATGCTCTTCCTGACCGGACACATCCAGCCGTCCCACGCGGGGGTGCTGCTGCTGCTGTTCGGCGCGATTCGCCGTGACCTCGAAGCGCATCAGGTCGTGCTGATCATGAACCGGTCGCTGCCCGCCGACCAGTTCGAGCGCGAGTTTCCCTTCGTGCTCACGCCGGACACGAGCGACGACGACACAATTGCCGAGTTCAAGCAGTTCTTCTACGCGCTGCACCGCGCCTACGTGCTCAACGTCCCCGTGCTGCTGGATGTCTAAAAGCAGCGCTTAAGTACGGACGAATGAATCCTTAGGACATCCCTGAAGATTAATTCGTCACGACCGAACTCGCCTACGCGAACACGGCATCCAACGCAATCGCGGCGTTGTTGAGCACGGCAGCGATCAGCGTTTCGCCTTTGCCGAAATGTGCCGGACGTCCATACGCGCCCTCGACCAGACGGTAGACCTCGATCAACTGCGCTTCGGGGTCAACCAGCCAGTATTCGCGCACACCGAACTGCTCGTAGAGGGTGAACTTCGCCTGCCGGTCTTTGCGCGCTGTCGATGGCGACAGCACCTCGATCACGAGGTCGGGCGCGCCGCGAAAGTGTTTGTTCTCGACCGGTTTGCAATTGCCATTCGCGCTAATCCAGAACACATCCGGTTGAAAAACATTCTCGTCATCCAAATACACATCCATCGGTGCGATGATCACCTCGCCGTCCGGGATGTTCGCTTCGACCAGTTTGCCCAGTTTGAACACGAGCCGTTGATGAGGGATGTTCGGCGTTGGACTCACAATGATTTCCCCTTCGATGAGTTCCATTGGCATATTTGATTCCGGCAGCGCCATGAACTCCTGCGCGCTCACCCGGTCGATGGTGGAGTCAACCATGCGTCAATCTCCTCATTTGCCTTCTAACACCCGATTGTACACCGCCAGAGTTTCGCGGGCGGTCTTGCGCCAGCTATAGCGCGTCGCCTGTGACAGCCCGCGTGTGATCTGCGTCTCGCGCAGCGGGTCTTGTTCGAGCAGCGCGATGATCGCGCCCGCCATTGCCCGCTCGTCGCCTGTTTTGGTCAGGAACGCGCCTTCGCCGACGACTTCCGCCAGCACGGGGATGTCATTCGCCACGACGGGCGTCCCGCACGCCATCGCCTCCACGACGGGCAGGCAGAAGCCTTCGTACATCGTCGGGAAGACGAAGACCGACGCCATGCGGTAGATCGCGGGTTTCTCCGCCTCTTCGACGTAGCCGATCCAGCGCAGGTTATCGCCGATGCCGAGTTCGGCGGCGTAGGCGCGCAAATCGGGGAACATGGGCGATCCCCATGCCGGTTCGCGCCCGGCGATCACGAGCGGGACTTCGTCGCCTTCTGCCTGCTGGACGTAGGTGTACGCCAGCAGCAGTTGATCCACGCGCTTACGCACATCGAAACCGCCGAGGTAGAGCACATAGCGATCCGGCAGATCGTATTTGGCGCGCACCGCCTCGTCATGCTCCGCGCCCAGACGCGGGTTGTAGCCCTCGTCGGCGGCGAGATAGGTCGTGGTGATGTGCTCGGCGGGGATGTCGAGCACGCGCACGATGTCGGCTTTCGCCGCATCGCTGATCGTGATCACATGGGCAGAGCCGCGCGCCGCCCCGCTGACCAGCGCGGTGTACAGGCGTCCGCGCCAGCCGGGTGCGTACTGCGGCAGCACGCGCGGGATCACGTCGAGGATCGAGGTGATCAGCGGGATGGGTGACGAAAGCGGCGTGCCCCAGTAGGGCACATGGGCGATATCTGCGCCGGAGCGCCCCGCCATACGCGGGAAGGTCTGCTGCTCGAAGATCACTTTGCCGAGGTTGCCGCGACTGCCCGTCGTGGTGATCAGGTTCACGTCGGCGGGGAGATCGTCCGCGCTTGTAACTCCCGGCGGCAGCACGAGCGTCAGCTTGAGGTCGGGCGCGATGCGGCGCAGTCCGCGCAGCAAATGGCGTAAATACTGCCCGCTGCCCGTGTTCGGTTGATCCCAGAACCAGCCGTTAAAGCAAATGTGCATCCTAGTCTTGATCCTCCGGCGGGGCATCGCGGCAGTCGGCGCACAAGCCGTAGAATTCGAGCAAATGCCCGGTCAAACGCACGCCGAGCCGATCTTCGAGCGTCTGGGTCAGCGAACCTAAGCCGCAGTCCTCGAACTCGATCACGCGGCTGCACTGCGTACAGATGATGTGGTGATGGTGTCCGTCCGGCATGAGCACGTAGGTGGGCGTGACGCTGCTGTGGATGTACGTCGGACGTACAATCGACAGGCGTGTGAACAAATCCAGCGCGCGGAAGACACTGGCGCGCCCGATGGTTGCGTCGAGCGCTTCGACCTGTTCGAGAATCTCGGTCGAGGTCATGTGACCGCCGCCACCCTCAAGCGCATCGAGTACAGTCAGGCGCGCATGGGTCAATTTATGCCCCGAGTCGCGCAAACGCTGCGCGCGGGGACTGATGTGATCCTCAGACATCGATCTTCTTCCTTGACAGTTGACTGAGATTTCGTATCATTTGATACGTCGTATCAACTGTGAATGGACGCCAAATGAAACGTATGCTCTTGATCATTTTACCTCTGATCTTGCTGTTTGCCGTAGGGGCGGTCAGCGCCGCACAAGATCGCCCGGTGATCGTCGCTTCCACTACCATCCTTGCCGACGTGGCGCAAAATGTCGCCGGGGATTTGCTCACCGTGACACCGTTGATTCCGGCGAATGTTGATCCGCACGCCTTCGAGCCGACCACTGCCCATGCGGCGCTCGTCGCGGGGGCGGATGCGCTGCTGGTCGTCGGCGCGGGCTACGAGGCATTTCTGGCGGATTTGCTGACGACGGTCGGCGCGGATATTCCCGTCTACGTCATTTCGAACGGGATCGAGATTTTGCCGTACGGTGGTCCTCACGAGCATGAAGGCGAAGAAGCCGCTGCGGATCACGAAGATGAGCATGAACATCTGGGCGTGTTGGGCGACGGGTTCGAATGCGAACCACACGAACATGAAGCCGAAGCGGAAGACGAACACGAGCACGGCGCGTGCGATCCGCATGTGTGGCACGATGTCGCCAACGTGTTGACGTGGACGGAAAATCTGGTCGCATCGTTCAGCGCAATCGACCCGGCGAACGCCGACGCTTATCGCGCCAACGGGGAGGCTTACATCGCGCAGCTTGACGCATTGGATGTTGAAATCCGCGCGATTGTCAGTACGATTCCAGAAGATCGGCGCGTCCTGATCACAAATCACGAATTCATGGGCTACTACGCGCATGCTTACGGCTTCGAAGTTGCCGCGACGGTGCTGCCCGCCGCCGCGACGGGGGGTGAAATCGCGCCGCAAGACCTTGCCGGGTTGATCGAACTGGTGCGCGCCGAAGGCGTCCCGGCGATCTTCGCGGAGAACACGACCACCGCGCAGCTTGCCGAACTGATCGCGCAGGAAGCCGGGGTCAATGTGGTGACGGCGCTGTACAGCGATGCGCTCGGCACGCCGGAGAGCGGCGCGGCGACGTATATCGACCTGATGCGCTTCAATACGCAGACCATCGCGGACGCGCTGAAGTAGGGGCGCGCCTGCGGGTGTGCCCACGAACGGGCAGACCCATGGGTCTGCCCCTACAGAAACATCTTTAAATCTGCCGACAGGAACCCCGAATGGCAATTCTGCAAGCCAAACAAGCCCCACTCATCAACGTGAGCGCCGCGCCGCTGATCCAAGCGCGCGATGTGACCGTCGTCTACAACGGCGAGACGGCGCTCGACCGGCTGACGTTCACCGTACAGCCGGGGGATCAGGTGGCGATCATCGGTCCCAACGGCGCGGGCAAGTCCACGCTGATCAAGACGCTGCTCGGTTTCATCCGCCCGTCGTCGGGCGCGGTGAATATCGCCATTCCCCGTGAGCGGATCGGCTATGTGGCGCAGAACGAAGCAGTCGATTGGAATTACCCGGTCACGGTGCAGGATGTGGTCATGATGGGCTGCGCCCGCCGAATCGGTTGGTTCAGACCGCCGCGCCGCGAACACTGGGACTTGGTCCATGCGGCGCTGGAGCGGGTCGGCATGGCGGATTTGCGCCAACGTCAGATCGGCGAGTTGAGCGGTGGGCAGCGGCGGCGGGCGTTCATCGCGCGGGCGCTGGCGCAGGAAGCCGAACTGCTGATCCTTGACGAGCCGTTCAGCGGCGTAGATGCGAGCGCGCAAGCCAGCTTGATGGACGTGCTCGATCAGTTGAATGCCGGGGGGTTGACGATTCTGCTGTCCACGCACGATCTCGATCTCGCCTTCGCGCGCTTCTCGAAGGTCATGGCGCTGCGCCGCCACCTGATCGCCTTCGGCGATCCGCGCGCCGTGCTGACCGCCGACACGCTGGCGCACATCTACGGACACCGCGTCATGACATGGCAGGATGGGCAAGAGGTCGCCGTGTTCGTGGATGAGCATCACTGTGAGAACTGCCCGGATTAATCACTCCACTTTTGAACAAACTGCGCCAACTGCGATTATTATATGGTGAATGGTAGTGGAGATCATGGCAAATGGCGCAGCGTGTGTTGAGTGACAACAAGGTGATTCGCGCCTTCATTCCGCGCGAAGAAGTCCACATCGACGAGCATTTGCCAGAATGGGCGCGGCGCTCGAACCCGATTGTGCGGCGGCACTTGGGCGCATTCTGGAAGACGCTCCCGCCCGATTTCGGCGTGATCGTGCGCTTGTTCGGGCTGCAAGTCGCCTTTGTCGCCATCTCCTACCTGATTCCGCCGCTGTTCACAGTGATCATGCCGGTTGTTACCGTGTCGCTGGTCATCCTGCCGGCGACGCTGTTTCTGTACGTGCAGCTTCTTGCGACCATCGGCGTCGCGGGCGCGCTGAGCATGGTCGATGAGCAGCGCAACGACTCGCTTGACCTGCTGCTGATCATCCCCCGCCCGCTAACGCATATCCTTTACAGCAAACTCGCAGCGGCGCTCTGGCGGCAAGCCGAAAACTTCGGCTTGATCGTGTTTGCCGTCACGCTGTGCAGCCTGCCGCTGTTGATTATTCAGTACGATACGATTTTCTCGATGGAAGACAACCCGCTGTTGATGCGCGTCGGCTTGATCATGGCGGTTGGTTCGGCGGTGCTGCGCATCCTGCTCGAACCGATCATGGTCGGGGCGCTCGGTATCCTGTTCGGGGCGGCGCTGCCCGCGCGCGTCCCGGCGGTGGTGGCAACCGGCTTGATCGCCGGGTCGTATTTCGCCGCGATCAACATGCTGCGCCTGCTGCCGGTCGATCCGCTGGTGCGCTTGGGCATCGAGACGATTTTGCCGCTGGTGCTGCCGGTGATCATCACCGTTGGCGCGTTCCGGCTCGCGGCGCTCGTGCTGCGGCGCGATTGAATGCTGCGTCCGGTAAATCGTTCAATTTCCTGCGTAGGGACAGCCTTCTGCGCCCCTACGATTCTCGATGGTTTCTTGGTTTGCTATCGAGACGACACTTTTAGGTGAAACCGGTTATTTCGCGTTGAGCAGCTCAAGAAGTTTGGTGACGGTGTTCCAACTGCGGATGGTCATGAATTTGTACATTGGGACTGCCGTGATTTTGCTGAGGCGGCTTTTTGTCAATTGAGCGCTGAGGCGCTGTGAGTAGATGACACCCGCACCGCGCCAAACTGAATCGACCCCCTCACGCGGACTGAACACAGAGATCGCCTCCGCCGAATCAATGCCCATCAAAAAGATCGCATCGCTGTGATATTTATCCGGCTGCTCGCCGAAGCCTTCGGGCTTGTTATCGACGATGGCTTGGAATTGGCTGCGAGTCAGCACTAACACTTTGACGATCTCGTCGTCCAGTTTGAAGCGTTCCGGCAGCAGCCTTTCTATCTGCTCTTTGATCGCATCCGGGTGTTTGTCGGAGTCCAGAATCACATTACCGCTGGCGATAACCGTTGCAACATTGGAAAAGCCCAATGCCTCCAAGTGCTGTTTCAAATCCGCCATGGGGACTTTGTTTTTGCCGCCGACATTGATGCCACGTAAAAGGATTATGTAGGTGTCCATCGCCATCCATCGAGCTATACCCCGTCCATTGTACCCTGATACCGTAGTAGTCTCGTCGGGTAAGCGTTCGCAAGTTGCCTCTAAAGTTGGTTACAATGGGAGTGTGACGATTTTGTCTGAGAGGTACGTGGTGATGAATGGTAAGCGACTACTCTTGCTGGTAGCGGCGATTCTCCTGCTGGCGATCAGTTTGCCCGCCGCCGCGCAGGATGACTCCGGCGACCCGGGCGCGCAGATCACATGGCCCCCGCCTGTGTACGTGATGCGCGGTGAGTTTGAAATTCGCGGGACGGCAAACGTCCCCAATATGTCGAATTACTTTATTGAGTTCCGCCCGCTGGACGAGCAGCTTCAGCCGCCCGCCGGACGCGAAGTCTGGTTCCCGGCGTCTCTGCCCAGTCCCGCCGTCGTGCAGGATGATGTGCTGGCGGTCTGGGATACGGCAGTCGTGCCGGATGGCATTTACCAGATGCGCCTGACGATCAACGTGCGCGGCGGAGATCCGATCTACGACTATGTGTCGCCCGTCCGCCTCGAAAACACGCCGCCGCCGTTCGCGCCGGTCGTGCTGCCGACCAATACCCCGGCAGTCGTGCCGCCCACCAATACCGCGCCGCCGCCCGTGAACACGGCAACACCGACCTTTGACCCGACGCCGCGCGCGACCATCAGCACGCCGACCGGCAATGTCCGGCAGGGTGACAGCACCAACTATCTGATCATCACCACGCTGACGCAGGGGACAGTGCTGGAAATCATCGGCATCAGCAATACCGGATCGGGCTGGTACAACGTCCGGCTGCCGGATGGTCGTACCGGATGGGTCGCGCCGAGCATTGTGACGGTCAGCGGCAACACCGGCGGCTTGATCCGCGTGCAGCCGCCGCCGCCGCCCGCGACGCCGATCCCGACGCCTGTTCCGTTCACGGCAATTCCGCCGACCTCGACCAGCAGCGCCAACCTCGTCGCGGGGATCGTCGTGCTTGAACCGGCGACGCCGACCTGCGGTCAGACGTTCAACGTCGGCTTCGACGTGGCGAACCTCGGCTCGACGGCGACCAGCGCCAGCGGCACGATCTCGCTCGTCGATGTGCGCGCCGCCGATGGCTCGACGCAGGGCACGACCGTCGGAGGTTTCCCCGTGCTGTCGCCGGGGCAGACGTTCCGCGTCAACATGCCGCTGACCGTCAGCACGTGGTACAACGAAACGCACCGCATCACGCTGGTGATCGATCCGCAAAACCAGATTCCTGAAAGCAACGAAACGGATCAAACCCGCGTGGTCGAATACGTGCTGCAAAAGGGAAGCTGCCCGTAACCAACGAGGACTGAGGTGAAAGGTTCGAGGACTGAGAGAGAATTTCTTTTCTCAGTCCTCAGTCCTTTCCTCTCAGTCCTTTTTTCTTTCTCAGTCCACCTTTCAGTTGAGGAGTTCTTATGCGTCGCTGGTTTTTACTGCTGCTGATCGGGCTGATGTGCTTGCCCGTCGCCGCCCAAGACGTCACGGTGCAAATCGACTTCCCGTACTCGGTCTACGATGTGTCGGGCGTGGTCGATGTTTACGGGACGGTCAACCCGCCCAATTTGCAGAGCTATTTTGTCGAAGTGGCGGATTTCTCCACCGACCCCGCCATCGCCGCGTGGACGCCGGTCACGCTCCCGGCGCGTAACCCTGTGACGGGCGGCGTGATCGCCCGGTGGGATACTACGCTCATCCCCGACGGCGTGTACAACCTGCGCCTGCGCGCGATTTTGACCACCTTCGAGGAACTGACCGACATCGTGGGACCGATCCGCGTCGCCAATGAACTGGTGCGCTTGGATGGCAGCGTGCCGGTCGTCGTCGCGCCGCCGGTCGAACAGCCCGTCGAGCAGGCAACGCCCGAAGGTCCCGTGATCGTCCCGCGTCCGAACGTCGTCAACGAACTGCCCGTCCCGGTAGGCGGTCAGATGGACACGTTCGACGAGACCGCCGCCGAACTTATGCGCCAAGCGGGTATGACGTGGATGAAGTGGCAGATTCCGTTCACCATCGGCGATGACTCGCTCGTCACCGTCGCGCGGGATCGCATCAACTGGTCGCACGAGCAGGGCTTCTACGCCTTCCTCAGCATCAAGGGGACGGCTGCCGAACTCGGCAGCGAAGGCATCGACGCCTACGCGCCGCTCTACGCCGATTTCGTGCGCCGCATCGCCGAACTCCAGCCGGACGCGATTCAAGTTTGGAACGAAATGAATCTGGATCGCGAATGGCCGCAGGGGCAAATCGACCCCGGTATGTACGTCGATCTGCTGCAACCGGCGTATGAGGCGATCAAGGCGGTTGACCCGTCGATCATCGTCGTGACGGGCGCACCCGCGCCGACCGGGGCGGAAGGCGCGTTCGGGCTGGATCGCGTGTGGAACGATGACCGCTACTATCTCGGCATGGCGAATGCGGGCGCGGCGAGCTACTCCGACTGCATCGGCATTCACTATAACGAAGGCATCATCCCGCCGATTCAGCAGGGCGGCGATCCGCGCGGCGATTACCCGACCTACTACTTCCCGCTCATGCTTCAGCGCGCGTCGTTCCCGTTCCGCAGTGCGCCGGATCCGTCGCTGTGCTTCAGCGAGATCGGCTACCTGTCGCCGGATGGTTACGGCGAACTGCCTGCCGGGTTCGCGTGGGGGTCAGGCACGACGGTACAGGAACAGGCGGAATGGCTGCGTGATGCGATCCGCATCGCGGCGGATACGCCCGGCATCAACGTGCGCCTGATGATCGTGTTCAACGTCAACTTTACGCGCTTTGTCGATGGCGATCCGCAAGGCGGCTTCGCGATCATCCGCCCGGATGGATCGTGCCCCGCGTGCCAGACCATCGCCGAACTGCGCGGCGCAGGGTGATCGGCATCTAACCGCACCCCGTCCAACCTCCGGTTGGCAACCCCCTTTTGATGTGGGACGAGGCACGCCTCGTCCCTACTTCTCCAGCGCGCCGAAAACCTTAAGATGAGACATAGGTTTCTGTGATATTCTAGTCGCATAGGACGCGATTGAGATAACAAAATTGCAATGCGCCAGAAAAGCTTTCACGACGATCACAGCCTCTATGTCGAGCAGCACGCCTTCAGCTTACTAAGCCACCACGCCGATTTACTGGCGATTTTGCAGGAAGTCGATGTCGAACTCAATCACACGCTTGACCTCGACTCGGTGATGCAGGTCGCGATCAATGCCGCGCAGGTCTTGAGCCACGCCAGCAGCGGCTGCATCATCTTGATCGACGGTGGGGCGCTGATGGTCTTCGCCGCGTTCGGCGGGTACGAGGGCGTGACTTCGCTGCCCGCCGATGGGATCATCCTGCGGGCGCTGCGCGAAGAACGCTCGGAATACCTGCTCGACGTGACCGAAGACCCCGACTACTGCCCGATGATCCCCGGCATTCGCGCGCAGATCGCCGTGCCGATGCTGGCGCATCACCGGATCGTCGGCTTGCTCAACGTCGAGACGGAGCACGCGAATCACTTCACGCCGGAAGTTTTCGAGGCGGTGGCGCTGCTGGCGGGACGCATCGCCAGCGCGGTCGAAAATGCGCGCCTGTACCGCACATCACAGGAGCAGCTTGCCGAACTGCACCGGCTCTACGCTGATCTCACCGCGCTGGAACAATTGAAAAGCGACATGATCCGCATCACCGCGCACGATTTGCGCAGCCCGCTGTCGCTCGTCTACAGCTACACCGATCTGCTGCAAAACGAACTC
>JACSRG010000548.1 GCA_014879865.1 Anaerolinea sp. | reverse complement strand
GGGGAGCAGACGGTCGCGTCGTTTTCGGTGGCGGTCAGCCGGAAAAATCGCGCGGGCGAGAAGCAGACGCTGTGGGTGCGAGTCAATTGTTGGAACCGGCTCGCGGAGGTCGCGCAGCAGTATGTTCACACCGGAAGCCTGATTCAAGCGTCGGCAACGTGGCTGCGTCCGAGTGCGTGGATCGACCAGACGGGGACACCGCAGCCCAGCCTCGACATGGACGCCAATCGCCTCGTGCTGCTGGATCGCGTCGAGAACGGAGACAACGGTCATAGCGAGACGGAAGAGATTCCTTTTTAGTCTCCAGATAGTCTGGGAAGCGGTGTACGCGCCGCTTCCCCTCGTTTCGCGTGGTTGGAGGTCATCGATTAACTGTGACCAACCGGCTGATCTCGTGTCATCTTAGCCTCCAAAGCATGTGTATCATGGGAGTAGATGAAAAGCGGATCAAGAGGTTTGGACGACATCGGTGGAATTGGAGAGAGAGGACAACCGTTTATGCGCCAGTTGACGATCAGCCGGGTCGATTTCGAGGACGCGTTTGAAATCGGCAATTTTGAAACGGATGCCTATCTCGACTGCACCTCGGGCGCGGTCATCTTCATCACCGCCGATGATCGGGCGGCTTATGACTTCGCTAGCGAAACGGACGACGCAGATACCAGCGAAGCCGTCAACACGCACCTGATTGACCAGATCGAAGCGGAATTCGGCACGCGCTACCTTGCGATTCCCAAGCAGGACTCGCGTGAAGGGTACCGGGATATGGAACAGTTTATCGCTGCCCTTGAGGACGAGAAACTGCAATCGCTGCTCGAAACCGCGATTCGCGGCAAAGGGGCATTCCGGCGCTTCAAAGACGTGCTGCACCTGTATCCGGAAGCGCAGCAGGCATGGTTCAAGTTTCGCGATGAGCACCTTGCCGAGCGCATGGCAGCATGGTTTGAGGAACACGAGATTGATGTCACCTTCGTCTAGCGTATTGTCATCGGCCCCTATGCCGCGTCTCTCTGCAGCCAACAGATCTGCAAGCGCACGCTGCTATGGCGCTGCCTTGCCGCAGCGCCAGCGTCGCACCGCGACGCCGAACCCTCTCAGCCCAACCCGTCGCTGTGGGCGGCGTTGAGCGGTCAGCGGGCGAGTCTGCTTGAGCAAGCAGTCCCCGGCTGAGAGGGTCGCCAGCTAAATGCTGGTCACTCAAGCGCCGTGAGGGCTTGATGTGTGCCCCTCACGGGGCACACCGCTGACCGCGCACCGGGGTGCGCGGCAGCGTGTCGGCGCAACCACCCGCGCCGACGGGACGCACTCCGCGCTTCCCCAACAACAAAACGCTCACCTCACGCCTCAACACTGCACCTCACCGCGCCAGTGCCGGGAAAATTACCGGGGTGTCAATGGAGTGCTGTGCGACGATCAGATCAGCAGTCCGTTGATGAGGAACCGCGATGGCAAATTTCACCGTGCGCCGCAGCATCGGCATGACGCCGGAGATGCACGATTTGCTGGCGCAGATCGTCAAGAAGCAGCCGCGCGATGTCACCGAAGCGGATGTGATCCGCGATGCGATCCGCCAGTACATCGACGGGCAGGCGGATATCGTCGGCAGCCGCCGCCACTTCCAGAAGTCACTGCAAGAGCGACTCGACCGGCTGGAAGCGGCGTTGACCTTTCACCTGAACGTGCTGGTGTACCTGATGGCAGCGCTCGAACCGTCGAGCAGCCACGAACTGATCGCCGATGCGATCATCGCCGCGAAGCAGGACGGCGAGGTGCTGCTGCGTGAGATGCAGCGCGTGCGGGAGCTGAAGCGATGAAGGCGATCATCGTGGCAGATTTCGCCTACGTCAGCCCCAAGCGCAAGGGCGGTCGCGGCGGACACACCGGGCTGCGCAACAAGTTGAAGTATGTTCAATACAGGGATAATCGCGATGTGCATCTCAGGCAGGGGGATAACCCGGAACGCTGGGTCGATCACGGCATGGGCAAGCACTATCGCGCGATCTTCGAACGCTGTGACCAACTGAAGAGTCCGCATGTGCTGGCGTGGACGTGGGTGATCTCGCCCGCACCTGATCTGATGGCGCTCGTGCCGGAGGAGCAGCGGCGCGATCTCGTGCTCAACCTGACGGAAAAGGTGGTCGAAAGCTACTACGCGGCGCGCGGCTTTGAGGGGACAGAGTTCAGCTACGTGCTCCACGACCGCTTGACGGAACCGGAGGATGGGAGCGATCCGCTTCAGCAGTTGCACACGCACGTCATCCTGCCGGGGACTGCGCCGCTGCCGGGGACAGATCGGGCGGCGGTCTACAACACGAAGGACAAGCGGCACGATGCGCTCTTTCGCGAGATTGCGACCGCGCAGTTCGCGCTGGCGCTGGACGAGATCGTCGGCCCCGAATGGCGCTTACTGCGCGAAGAACCGCAACCGACGCCCGAACCGCCCAAGTCCGCAAGCATCGACCTCGACGAGTGGTTTCCGCGATTGTGAGGCGCTGATGCTCTACTGGCTGTTCACCGAGGGACGCGATCTGCTTGCGCCGCTGACTTTGCCGCTCTTGTGCGCGTCGATTCTGCTGCCGGTGCTGGTGATCGGGCTGTCCGGCGCGAATATCCGCCGCACTTCCGGCGACCGTCCACTAGTCGGCAGCCGTTGGAGTCTGCTGACCTACGGCATCGTCGCGCTGACTGTCTCCGCACTTTACCTGTCCCTCGCCGGCGGGGGCGCGATCCAGCGGGCGCACGGGCGGCAGACGGTGAGCGTCCCGATCCAACTGATTACGGGCGCGCCACCGCATATCAACGCCATGCGCTTGTTCACCTTCGGCGTGATCGGGCTGTTCGTCGTTGGGCTGAGCCTGATTACGCTGCACAGCGCGATCCGCGACGGGGGTTGGCTGCGTGAAGGGGCGGATCGCCTGCGCTATCCGCAAATCAAGCGCGGCGCACTCGGTTCGTCCCACTTCTGCACACTGAGAGAATTCCGCCGCTTCCGCCGCGCTGACCCGGACGGCTTGACCCTGCTCGGCGCGTTCTGGGGCGAAGGACGGCGGCGGCTTGACGTGGGGCAGGGTACGTTCTCGCTGAGCGGCGAGGACATCGCGCGCGGCATTCTCACGCTTGGGGGACCGGGATCGGGCAAGACGCAGGGGATCATCCTCCCGGCAATTGCCGACCGGATGCGCGCCGGGCACTCGCTGATCGTCGCCGATCCGCAGGGCGAACTGACCACGCACGTGCTGCGTTTCGCCGCCGTCACCCGCCATCTGGTCGTCGTGCATGACCCGACCTCCGCCGTTGGTCCGCGCTTCAACCTCGTTGAGGGGATCGGCAACGTGCCGGATGCCCGCGCGATTGCCGACGTGCTCGTCCCGACGATGGGCGGGGATCAGAAGTTCTGGTCGGACAACGCGGCGGCGCTCTTAGCGGCGTGCCTGATCCGCTTCCCCGACCTCGGCGCGATCTACAACGCCATGAACGACCTCAAGGGCTTGGCGAAGGCG
>JACSRG010000837.1 GCA_014879865.1 Anaerolinea sp. | reverse complement strand
GTCAACTGCTCGGCGATCTGCGCGTTCGTCATGCCGCGTGCGAGCAGTCCAAGGACTTCACGCTCTCGTCCCGTCAGCGCGCTCACATGCTGTTTCTGTACGCCGAGAACCAAGTGCGCTTCAGCTTCGGGCGCGAAGGTCGCCTGTCGCGCATAAGCACTGCTGATGGCGACTTGGAGTTCCTCGGCGGTGATCGATTTGTCCAAGTAGCCAATCGCGCCCGCGTCGAGTGCGCGCATGAGCATGTCCGGGCTGAGGAAGTTGGTCAGGGCGAGGACTTGAATGCGCGGACGCTTGCGCCGGATCGTGCGGGTGGCGGTGATGCCGTCCATCACAGGCATCATCATGTCCATGACGACCACATCGGGACGTAGTTTCAAGGCGAGATCGACCGCCTCCTTACCGTTGCAGGCTTCCCCTGCCAGTTCAAGCAGCGGGCTGCGGCTCACGCACGCCGCTAACCCGCGCCGCATCACCGCGTGATCATCGGCGATCAGCACACGAATTAACTTCATGAGACTATCTCCCAAAACGCTCCGCATAAGCGAGGAGTTCCAGCGCGGCGGTCTGCACATCTGCCACGCTGACGCCGTTGACGAAACTGGTATCGTGTTTGCAGGTGTCGCGCGGCGGATCGATCTGCATCATATCCGTGCCGCACAGTGGGCAGTGCGTTATCCATGAGACGAGCGGACGATGCCGGCTGCGGTTGAAGTGCGACCAATTGAGATAATTGCCGCACCAGAATATGCCGACATTAGGCGTCTTCACCGCGTCGGCAAGGTGCACGGGTCCCGTGTCATTCGAAACCACCAGCGCCGCGCAGCGCAGCAGCGCCGCCAGCGCGCCAAGCGACAGTCGTTCGCACGCGTTGACAACCGGATGGCGCAGCAGTCGCGTGATCTCGGCGATCAGTGCGCGTTCGTTTTCGACGCCAGTCAGCACGATCTGATAGCCCATCTCTGCCAGCGAGTCGGCGAGTTCGGCGAAGCGCTCTGGAGACCAGCGGCGGCGCAGGTCAGACGCGCCGGGGTGAATGACGACGTAGGGCGCGCGTAGTTCGGGTAGAGCGGCACGCAGTTGATCATGATCGCGGTCGATGACGGTGAACTGGGGTTCGGCGATCACCGGTTTTGCGCCGACCAGTGCCATGAGTTCGAGCAGGCGCATGAACTCCTGCTGATACACGACATATGGCATCCAGCGATCCATGTCAGGTGCGTCGGGCGTTTTCATACCGACGTTGACTTTCGCTCCCAAGCGCTTGACGAACGGGTTTGAGTTTTTACCGCCCCCGTGCATCTGGATCGCGAGGTCAAACTGCTCGGTTTGCATGGCGGCGAAAAATGCGTTCAGTTCCTCCGGGTTTTCCGGGCGCTCCGGGGTGCTTGGCTCAACGCGTACGCCATGACTCACCGGGACGATGACCACGCGATCTATTGGGCTAGGACGCCCCTCTACCAGTGCCGCGTGCAGCGGTCGCCCCAAGTATACGATTTCGGCGTTTGGATAGGTCGCACGCAGCGCGTAAAGCGCAGGCGTGGCAGCAAGGTAATCGCCTAAGGCGGTTGCCTTCAAAACCGCGATCTTGCGGATGTTTGTCAGTCGTTCCATGTTCCCAAGCATTGCAAATGAGATTACGGCATTATGATAAATATTTCATATTCTCTTGGGAATGGGTCAAATGGATGAATTTGACTGGCGCTTTAGCGCGGGTAGAAGATTTGATCGTCGAGGAAACCGCCGAAAAACGGCTCGAGCAGACGGAAATCGTCGAGGGTTGGCTCAATCACGCCGTAGACAATCTCAACCGTGTCGTACGGGAGTACGGGTAAATCGCGGCAGTTCGAGATCACCCCATTGCTGACCATCCAGCCGAAACTGCTGCGGTAGCGCACGCGGTAACGGTCACTACGTGCGGTTGTAGCGACGATCTCGACGGGAGCGCCGTTCACGTACTCGCCGATGATTGCGTAGCCGTCACCGGGACCTTGGCGCACGTTGACGCTGTCACGAATCGTTGCCAGCGCCGTGCCGGGGCAGCTATCCAGCGCGCTGTCGAGGTGGGCAAAACTGGCGGGTGTGGGGAGATCGTGGGCGATCTCCGGTTCGTCGGTCATCCGCAGCCCATCGTGCGCGGCAAGTTCGATCTCGGCGTCGCCATAGCCTGCAACCACACTGCCACTGGCGACCACCACGCGTACCGCTCCATCCTCAACGGAAATCGCGACGTGAGCCGCATCCGGCATGATCAGTAAGCGGTCGGTTTCGACCTTGAACATCTGCGCCGCTCCCGTGTTGGTGACGATGACACGCCCGGTTGCAAGCGTGCTGATCAGGCTGAATGAAGCGCCGTCCGGCTCGAAACGGGTAATCTCCTGTTCGGTCAACGGCAGCAGCAGCATCTCCACGCCATCCGCGAACCAGATCAGGGCGCGTCCACGTTCGTCGGTGCGCAGCGAATCGTGTGCGCCAATTGGCATTTCTGCGCCCTGACGCAGTCGAATCCATGCTTCTGTTCCCATGCGGCGCAGTTCGACGCCGGGGTAGATGACCCGGAGGACGGCGGCGAGTTCGTCCTGTGAGGTGATCGACGCCTGTACAGGCAGAACCGCGCTGAAGATCAGCAGGATAAGGACAGGAATGGTGCGTTTCATGCGGGCGTATCCTCGTGCGCCATCGGAATCTCGATGGCGAAGGTGCTGCCTTCGTTCAATTTGCTTTTTACGGAAATGCTTCCACCATGCGCTTCCACAATCGACTTGACGAGGCTCAAACCCAAGCCCGTCCCCTTGATGTGTTCGGTCGCGGCGACCCGGTAGAATTCTTGGAATAGGTTCGCCTGCGCGTCTTCACTCATGCCGTAGCCGGTGTCCTGAACTTCGACGCGCACACAATCACCTGCGCGTGCCAGCCGCACGAAAATGCTGCCGCCGTCTGGCGTGTACTTGATCGCATTGCTGATCAGGTTGCTGATCGCCTGCGTAAGCTGGAACGAATCGCCGAGAGCAGGCGGCACATCGCTCTCGAAGTCGAGTGTAAGCTGCTGGTGACGCTGTTCGGCTTCCAACTGGAACGGGCGGACTGCGTCACGGATTTGCTCGGCGAGTTGGACAGGCTTCTTGCGCATTCGTCCCGACCGGAGCTGCTCCATGCTCAAGGTCTCGTTGATGATTTGCAGCATCGAATTGGCGGCACGGCGTATCTGATCGAGCATCCGTTTTTGTTTGTCGTCCAGCCCCGCGCCGATGGGCGTATCGAGTAATAAGCTGGAGAAGCCGAGCACGCTTGCCAGCGGATTTTTGAGGTCGTGCGACACCATGCGAATCATCCGCGTCTTGATTTCGGAGAGTTCAGCCAGCGCCGAGACATCGTGAAACGCGATGACCCAGCGGTCCGCGCCGGGGAGCACGGCGGCACTCACATCGACCGTTTTGCCGCCATGTTTGATTTCCGCGCGGAAGGGCTCACTGCCTGCCAAGCCGTTCGAGAGCTTCGTCCGT
>JACSRG010000774.1 GCA_014879865.1 Anaerolinea sp. | reverse complement strand
GCAAGCACGGGCACGGCATTCCCCACCGGGTTGAAACCCGGTGTCCCCTGCCGCTAATTTCTATGGCGATGAATCTCTGTGTTTACTGCTCATCGAGCGATAATGTCGATCCGAAATACTTCACTGCTGCCACCGAACTCGGCACGCGCTTGGCGGCACGCGGCGACACGCTGGTCTACGGCGGCGCAAGCGTCGGCTTGATGGGCGCGATTGCGCGGGGCGTCCATGCCGGGGGCGGGCGCGTCGTCGGCGTCATCCCGCAGGCGCTCGTAGATCGAGAAGTCAGCTATCCGGCAGCCGATGAACTGCTGGTCACGGCGAACATGCGCGAACGCAAGGCGGCAATGGAAGCGCGCGCCGATGCCTTTTTAGCGCTCCCCGGCGGCGTAGGGACGCTTGAAGAGATCTCCGAAATCATGGTGAGCAAGCATTTGCGTTTGCTGGATAAACCACTGGTGCTGCTGGATGTGGACGGCTTCTACCAGCCGTTGATCGCGCTGTTCGAGCACATGCGCGCGGCGCAGTTCCTGAGAGCGCCGATGGAGGCGATGTTCCACGTCGCGCCGGACTTGGACACGGCGTTCAATTACATCGACGGCTATCGTCCGATGTTATAGACGGGCGGACGCGCTGTCTTCGCTCGTCTTCAAGCGCGTCCCGATGGGGTGTGCTCATCTGCTAGAACAGACGCATTTGACCGCTGGGCGGCTTCTTGACGATGGATTTCGGGGGACGCAGACCGTGCTCCCACAGCCAGTTCCGATCTGGCTCCCACAGGAAACGACTCAAGTCCACCGTTTCACCATCTTCCGGCATCGACCCTTCGAGCCTGAGTCGTGCGCGCTGCACGGCGGCGGAAACGCTGTCTTCGGGCAGGCTGATGCCCCCCTTCGCATTGATGACGCGATGCCATGGGATCGTTGGATCATCGACGCGGGAGACGGCATTCATGGCGTCTCCCACCCAACGTGGGGAGAGTTTCTCGTAATCAGCCACATCTACCCCTTCGAGCGGAGGGATCAACGAGGCGATTTGACCGTAAGTAGCGACTTTTCCGGCTGGGATTTGGCGCACTATTTCCCAGACGATCCGATAGTAACTGATTGGATCATGCAGTGTGATCATGGGCGGCGCTCCCAAAACTCTGTGCACTGAGTATAGACGGAGTTCACATCGCTTGACAATCAACGCTTTTGGATTCACAATCTGCGAACTCTTGTGAACCGTAGAGAACTTATGAGGTAAATGGTGACAATTGAGAAGATTTTGCAGGGCGAGCGCGTCTATCTGCGCCGGTACACGCCGGACGATCTTGATCTGGTGCTGGCAGGCTCCAACGAACCGGAGGGCGCGCGCTTAACCGGCACGCATGACACCTTCACCCGGGAACAGGTGGCGCGTTACATTGAGAACAATCGCGCATCCGGCGAAGACCCCGCGAATGTGAGCCGCGCCGCTTTCATCTGTGCCGACACTGCCGATGACCGCGCGGTCGGGGAAGTGGTGATCAACGAGATCGACCATGCCAACCGGAGCGCTAACATCCGCATTGCCATTTTCAACCCGTCCGACTGGAATCGGGGCTACGGCAGCGAGGCGCTGGATTTGATGGTGGGTTACGGTTTCGAGACGCTCAAGCTGCACCGGATCGAATTGGGGGTGTATGATTTCAATCCGCGCGCGGTGCGTGTCTACGAGAAGATCGGGTTCAAGCGCGAGGGTGTGCTGCGCGATGCGCTCCTGTGGGACGGCGCGTATTATGACATGATCATCATGAGCATCCTTGAGCACGAATGGACGCGCCTGTCGGCATCAGAGCGGCAGTGATTGACATTTTACACCGCCGGAAGTAGAGTCGCGTTGAAAATTTTTCAAATGGAGACTATGGATAATGGAACAGAAACTAGCCGAACTTAAGGCACGGTTGATGGAAGCCAGCGATCTATACAGCGCTCTTTCGGTACTGGAGTGGGATCAAACCACGTACATGCCGCCGGGGGGCGCGGAGGCGCGCGGTCGGCAGATGGGGCTGCTCGGTCAAATGGCGCACGAGCGCTCGGTCGATCCTGCGATTGGTCGGCTGCTGGATGACCTCCAACCCTACGCCGAAAGCCTGCCTTACGATCACGACGACGCCGCGCTGATCCGCGCGACGCGCCGTCAGTATGAGAAGGACACCAAAGTCCCGAAAGAACTGATCGGCGAACTCATCACCCACACGACCAACACCTATCAAACGTGGACGGAGGCACGCCCCGCCAACGACTTTGCGCGCGTGCGCCCGCTGCTCGAAAAGACGCTCGACCTGAGCCGCAAAGTCGCCGACTGCTTCCCCGGTTATGATCACATTGCCGACCCGCTCATCGATCAATCGGATTACGGCATGAAAGCCGCCGACGTGCGCCGCGTCTTCGCCGAACTGCGCGCCGGACTCGTGCCCATCGTCAAGGCGATCACCTCCCAAGCCCCCACCGACGATTCGGTCATTTACTCGCACTATCCGCCCCAGCAGCAGTTGGATTTTGGAATCGGCATCATCAAGCAGTACGGCTATGACTTCAATCGCGGGCGGCAGGACTTGACGCATCACCCGTTCATGACCAAGTTCAGCAGCGGCGATGTGCGCATCACGACCCACGTCAAAGAAACGGACATCCGCGATGCGCTGTTCAGCACGCTGCACGAAGCCGGACACGCGCTCTACGAGCAGGGGATCAACCCGGCGTATGAAGGCACGCCGCTCAATGGCGGCACGTCGTCGGGCGTCCACGAGAGCCAATCGCGCCTGTGGGAAAACATCGTCGGGCGCAGCCGCGAGTTCTGGGAATATTACTTCCCGCAGCTTCAAGCCGCCTTCCCCGATCAACTGCGCGCTGTCTCGCTCGACCAATGGCACCGGGCGATCAACAAGGTGGGGGCGTCGCTCATCCGCATCGACGCCGACGAAGTGACCTACAACCTGCACGTCATGATCCGGTTTGATCTCGAATTGGCGCTGCTCGAAGGCTCGCTGGAAATCAAAGACCTGCCGGAAGCATGGCACAACCGCTACGCCAGCGACCTCGGCGTGACCGCGCCCGATGACCGCGACGGCGTGCTGCAAGATGTCCACTGGTACGGCGGGTTGATCGGCGGGGCGTTTCAGGGGTACACGCTCGGCAATTTGCTCAGCGCACAGTTCTACGGCAAGGCGCTCGAAGCGCACCCGTCGATCCCCACTGAGATCGGGCAGGGCAAGTTCGACACGCTGCACGGTTGGCTCAAGGAGAACATCTACACACACGGAAGCAAGTTCACCGCGCCGGAGCTGGTCGAGCGGGTGACGGGCGGTGGGCTGCAAGTCGAGCCGCTCCTCAACTACCTGCGGACGAAGTACGGGGCGCTGTACCGGCTATAGATGCTGTCAGGGGTAGGTTTTTAACGCAAGCCCACTGCAACGAAGACCCCCTCCCGTCCAAGCGAAGCTTGGCATTCGGGGAGGGGTTGCGGTACGGGAGGAACAATGAAAAACCT
>JACSRG010000251.1 GCA_014879865.1 Anaerolinea sp. | reverse complement strand
CGCCCGCCAGTGGGTCGGCTCGGCGCTGACCGAGGGATTGACTCCGGTCACGGTGCTCCCGCTGCCGCCCGTCTATCCCTACGATCAGCGCGGGTACGCGGCGGATGACGGCGCGTTTCATCTGCTCTGGTTGGATCGCGACCCTGAGGCGCAGGTCACGCGGCTGTATGGCGCATTGATCGCCCCTGACCTGAGTATTATCCGCACTGTGCCGATCTCGCCGGGCTTGGCGCTGCGCTATGCTGCCGCATCCGACGGCGACGGCGGTCTGTTGGCGGCGTGGAGCGGCGATCAACTCTCCGAATTGGCGCTCAACGTGCGCCATCTGGATCGGGAAGGACGCCCGCTGGATGTTACGTCCATCGCTGCACAGGGTGAGTACCCGGCGCTGGTTACTACCAACGGCGGGAACATCTTCCTGTTCTGGATCAGCGGTGGGCAGGTGATCCGCACCCGGTTGGATGCGGGGAGTCCGGTCGAGTACGAGTCGATCACCAGCGCGGTGAGCCTTGCCGTCGGGGATCGCTTGGTCGATTTCAGCGCGGCGCTCGATACAACCTACGCCTATCTCTTCTGGAACATCACGCGGGCAGACGGCACGCCGGAAACGTGGTTCACGGCGGGGCGGCTCGATGCGCCCTATTGGAACGCTCCAGCACGTTTGTCCATTAGCGTGACGGATGATCGAGTTGAAACGGGTTTTCGGGCGACGCCGCGCCGCGCCGACGCCGGGACGACGCCGCTCAGATGGGCGTCTCCGGCAACCGGTCAGTTTGACACGCTTGCGGTGGCGGTCGAGTCGCCTGAAGGCGTGGGCGTGATCTATCTGCGCGGAGGAGCGATCACCGGCTATCAGACCGTCGTGCCGAACGTCTACCTGATCGGCGCGCCTGCGCTGGTCGTCCGCGCCGATCTGTCGCTCACGCTGGCATGGTCAAGCCCGGACGCGCCCCGTGCACACCTGAATCTGCTGCCCGTGCCGTAAGAAATCTCAACCGCAGAGCACGCAAAGAACGCAGAGAAAAAGATCGAGAATTCCTCTCTGCGGTTCATCGTTCTTAGCAGGCGTTCATGCGGTCGAAGATGTCAAGGAGTTCGTCCGCGGCGTCGCGGATTTCGGTATAGTCGTTCTGCGCGGCGCGCTGCTTGGCGGCGATCAGCCCGCTGTGATGCACCTTGCGGAAGTCGCCGAATGGGAACTTATGGCGGTCTTTGCTGCCTTCTTTCTCGTCCGTGTCGATGGCGAGATACCACTTGGCGTACTCTGCCTCGCCGTGCTTGTCGAGATACGCGCTTTCCTCTTTTTCGCTCGGCTGCACCTTGCTCCACTGCGTGTTGATCATGTAGTCGCCGGAGTCAAGCAGTTGCTTGGCGTGATCCAACGCTTCCCGATTCAGTTTCACGGTCATGACTCATCTCTCCTCGTCCCTACGAATGTGTATTGTAACTTTGACGGAGCGATGACCGATCCTCTTACGACACGGAGCGGAAAATCACTGTGTACGAGGTCAGCGCCCGCGCGCCGGACTCCGTCGTACAAGGGACAGCCGACAGCGGACGCGACACCGGATCGGAACGTCCCGGCATGTCGATCAGGTAGTCGATCCCCGCTTCCATCTGGAAGTCGGCATAGCCGATGCCGCGTTCCGGCTTCAACCCGGTGAAGAAACGACTTTCGCCACCATCCCAACGGGCGCGAATCTCCATGCCGGGGATGCCCGTGCTGCCGTTCAACTCGACGACGAACACCTGAATCACGCCGACATCACACGCCGTGTTGACCGAGACCAGCTCGAAATCGTTCTGCGGCGGGCTGGTCGGCACAATGATCAGCACTTGGGTCGGCGTCGGGCGATCCGAGGCGGGCGTCGGCGTTTTGCTGGCAGGCGGTTCGAGTGTGAGCGTCGGCGTGGGCACGTCGATGGTCACCACCGTGCCGGGATTATCATAGGAGGGGATCAAGCCGTCCGCGCAGCCTGTCCGCCCTTGCAGTTGGTAAAAGCGCATCATCGCGCGCATGGCGTTGAGACCGCTGGTGCTGTTGGCGTAACCCGTCGTCGCCAGCGAACACGCCGCATCGGCGACCGCCTGAACCGGGTCACCGGGGAGGCGCAGGCTGACCAAGCGGTTAATCGCCGCGCCGAGATCGCCGTCGTAGGCAAAGCTCAGGGTGATGGCGATCATGTACTGGGTGCGGGCGTCGCTGTCGAGCTGCCATGGTTCGGTATCGACCTGCTCCACCGGGCTGACCGCCCACGCGAAGCCCAAGCCCGCCGCTATGCCGAGTCCCAAGCCGAGGATGATGCCGATCCACGAAAACGGGCGGCGTGATCGTTGGAATTTACGGGGAACTGCCTGTTCGCTCATCAGTTTTGCCCCAGTGGGCGATAGGGCTGCATGACCGGCGTCAGCCGCCCGACGCCCTCCGCCAGAATCACCAGCGCGCGGATGTCTTCGAGATCGCGCGAGTTGCTGATAAACCGTTCGGCGGTTTCCTGCACGTAGGCGGGGATATTCTCGACGCCGAGAATCCGCAGCCGTTCGAGCGCCCCGGCGAGGTCTTGATCGGCGCGGTAGCCATCGGCGACCATCACCGTGTATTCGTCTTTGTAGCGCTGTGTGAGCGCGCTCGCGGGGCTGTCGATGGTTTGCACGGGGAACTGCACCCATCCGAGATACAACCCGATCACCAAGCCGATGATCAGCGCGACCGCCAGCGAGAGGAAAAATCGACCCATGTGACCTCAATGCCTGCATTCATCGCGCAGATATTAAAGCACGTTGGGCGGATCGGCGCTAGGACTTCGCGCCGATCACGCTGTCGAGGTAGGCGACATCCTTGCGCTTGGAGATGAAAATGTCGATGCTCGGGTGGTGATTCTGGTCTTTCGGTGGTCTTATTTTGGAAGTCCAATGAATGCCTAGACGATCACAGGCGTCACAGAAGATTTGAATGATGTCGGTTGACACGTTGGTGAACTGGTAGCGCGGATAAGCTTTGCCGTTGACGACGTTATCGAAGCGTGATCCGTCGCTGTGGTACAGTCCTCGAAATAGTTCGAGCGGATGGTCGATTACGATGCGTTTTTGCCAGAAATCAAGTTGAATGGAGCGATTGTGTTTCGCTCCTTCTCCAGCTTGGGGAAAGAACAGGGGCAAGTCTCGATGATACATGCTCACAACGACACAGCTTGCTTTGCCATTGTTCAGTATATCTTGCGTGCTAACTTCGTTTGTGGGCAGCAACGTTTTGAGCGCGTCCATAACCGTATTGATTAGGTTCGGATACTTTGCGTCACAGGATATACGCATTCGGTAGACATTGCGTACCTTGCTGATATGCCCGTCTCCAAGATACAAGCCCAAGATGTAGGCGTAGGTTGAGTGAAGCAAGGCGTAGTCGCCTGTTATATCTCCGTGCAGTATTTTTAGGAGGAGCGGAGTAACCTCCTCTTCAGCTACTCGTTCGAGAGTTTCCAAGTTTTCGTAACGTTGGATACAATCGATCACCGTGCGGCGGGG
>JACSRG010000154.1 GCA_014879865.1 Anaerolinea sp. | reverse complement strand
CAGCTCATTGTCGAGGAATGGCGGGCGTCGGCGCACCGGCTGCTCGCCGATTTAGGGGAAAACGAAGAGGGACGCTTGGAGGGACGTATTCTAAGCCTGCTGCGGGCAACGGGTGGAACGGCAACCGTGCGTGAGATTTACCGCGCGCTGCGCTCGACGCGCAAGCCCGTCATCGAAGCCCTGAAAGCATTGGAGAACGACGGCTGCGTCGTCCGGGTTGATCTGCCACCGAAGCCGGGCATCCGCTCGGAAGCCTATCGTCTGGTGGATATGCAATTGTCCTGAGGCTGTGACAATTGACATTTAGCCTTCAATTGTCAATTGTCACGCGCCTGAGTCAATCAGGAAGTGAGTGATGGTCAACGACCTGCAATCCCTGAAAGCCCGTTGTGACCTGCGCGTGCTGGTCGAGCACGACCTCGGTCCCGCCCCCAAACGTGGCGGACGCGCGCACCTGTGGAAGTGTCCCTTCCATCACGAGCAGCGCGGCTACAGCCTCGCCGTCTGGGCGGACGGCTACCGCTGCTTCGGCGCGTGCAACCGCAGCGGCGACCTGTTCGATTGGTTACAGCGTTACCGCCGCTTAAGTTTCGCCGAAGCACTCGAGGTCATCGGACAGGAATTACCAGTACATCCCATCGGTCGGGCACGACTGCATTATGCTTCATCTGAGCCACCGCCCGGCGAGTGGCAGGAAGCTGCCCGCCAAGTCGTCGATTATGCCGAAGACCAGCTCTGGTCGCTGCGCGGACAGGCTGCCCTATCCTATCTCCTCGGGCGTGGGCTGACCAGCCAAACGATCCGCAAGGCACGACTCGGTCTCATTCCCGGCGATTGGCGCAGTTGGCAGACCCTGCATGGACTCTCCGTTCCGGCAGGTATCCTCATCCCGTGGTTCGCCGGTGGCGCGCTCTGGGCGGTCAAAGTCCGACGAGGAGCGGGCGACGTGAAATATGTCCAGATCGCGGGGGGCTGCGCCCATGCGCTCTACAACGCGGACTCCCTCGAGGATCGCAGCGCTGCCCTGCTGTGTGAGGGGGAATTCGATGCCCTGATCGCCGAGCAGGAAGCGGGGAAACTCGTCGCCGTCGTTTCGCTCGGCAGCGCGAGCAGCTTGCTCAACCTGCGCTGGTACAGCCATCTCATCACCTGTAGTTCTGTGCTCGTTGCCTACGATAACGATGAAGCGGGCGAGAAGGGAGCGCGGCAGGTGTGCAAAGTCTCCCCGCGCTTTCGCCAGATTCACGTGCCGGAGGGCAACGACATCACCGACTACTACCTTGCCGATGGGGATATCTACCAGTGGATCGAGCACGAACTCTATGATGGACTGCTGGCGGTTTGAGCATGGCGTCGGAAGAGCAGTCAAAACGGCGGGTCGAATATCTCCCCCCATCCAAGGAGGCAATCGAGGATTACGTTGCTCGATTGTGCCAACGACTGGCGCAACAGGATGCAGCGTTTGCGGATCCCGATGTCGTACAGGGACTCACGGAGTTTCTGTATCTGGCAGGCTGCATTCGCGCTAAACAATTGAATCGTGAGAACCACGTTGACAATGAGTCTGATTGACGGTACGCTAAGAGCAGAAAACGGACGACAAGGTGCTACCAACACCTTGCCGCCCTGAGCCGCTGCACTAATCCGTCTAGCGCAACGACCTCCGACAGACTATAGCGTGTCGGCGGGCATTGTGCTATTTGCCACCGCCTGCAAGTAGTTTGAAGGAGAAACCTCATGCCCCGTAAGTCCCTCAAGAAAAGTGTCAACAGCCACATCGCCCTGTGTTACGTGCGCCTTTCATGGACGAAAGATGAAAGCGACGCCAACAGTCCCGAACGCCAGCGCTCCAACATTGAATTGGTTTGTCAGCAAAATGGCTGGATACCCGAATGGTACGAAGATGTTGACGGTCACAAGACCGGCACAAAGGAGAAGAATCGCCCGGGTTGGCTGGCGCTCAAAGCACGCTTGAGCGATGCCGATGTCATCGCGCTCGTTGCCAACGACCTCTCGCGCTTGCATCGCAAAGGCTGGCGCGTCGGTGACCTACTCGATTTCGTCGACGAGCACGATGTGCGCCTGGTGCTCGCTGCACCAGGGAAACAGCTCGACTTCTCGACGCCGCAGGGGCGGATCATCGCTCAACTCAGCGCGATCTTCGATGAATGGTACGCCATCGACATCTCTCAGCGGTCGAAAGACATGATTTCACATCGCAAGCGTCAGGGGAAAACCGTGGGGCGTCCACCCTTTGGCACCAAGCGCAATAAGTCCGGCTATCTGGTCGAAAGTGACGAGGGCGCATGGTACATGCCCGATGGCACCTTCCTTGCCGGAAGCGAGAATCAGGTGCCGGACGAAGGCGCAATCTGGCGCAGGTACTTCAAAGCAGCCGAGTTTGTGCTCAAAACGTATGCCGAAGGCAAGCTGGGCATCGAAGCGATTGCCTACAAGATGCAGATTGAGGGCTGGGCTTTCCGCGATCGCTACGGTAATCCTTCCCCCTTCGAAGGCGATGATGTCCGGCGCATCGTCGCCAACTGGCCGGAATACGGCGGTTTCGTTTCCAAAGAGCGCGCCCGTGAGCGTCACCCCTTGGACTATCCCATTGAAGACATCGTACTCAACCCGGAGCGCGCCGTTTTCGAACTGCCGCTCCTGTACCGGGTCGGTCGGGTCCGTTTGGAACGAACGACGAAGAAAACAGCCGATGAGAGCATCAACATCGACACTTATCCCTACCCGCTCAACGGGATCACCTACTGCTACCACTGTGAGCAGCTCGCCGCCCATCACACCAACCCGAAACTCCGTTCCCGTCTTGGCGGTAAGGGACGCAAGAAGCAACCGCGTTATCGCCATCGTCCCGGCGTGAAATGCGGCACGACCAACCGTTCTGTCCGGCGCGAGATTTACGAACGGGACTTCGCCCGGCTCTTGAAACTGCTGACGGTCGATACCAGTCAGGTTGACCTGATGGCAGAACTCGCCGTGCAGTCGGTCAAGGCGCAGGCTGCCGATGAAACGGACTTTGAGCAAGAGAAACGGGCAGCGATTGCGCGCTGCCGCCGGCGCATTGAAGCCGCCCGGCATTTGTATGAAGATGGTGACCTGACCCGCGAGGAATACCTACGGCGCAAAGACCAGAACGAGCGCGAGATTGCCCACTGGGAGACCCGCACGACTGAAACTGAAAAGATTGCGTTGGAACTCGCTTTGTGTCTGGAAGCCATTGACAAGATCAATCAACTGTGGGACATCAGCGATGACGAAGACAAGCAGGGGATGGCGCGCAACTTGTTCAGCTACATCGTTTATGATTTAGACATTCAACGGATTGTGGATTTCAGATTGAAGCCGTGGGCAGACCGATTTGTAACGCTGAGAGCTGCGCTGTATGAGGATCCTGAGGGAAAAGAAAACCCCTCGAGCGAAGCTCAAGGGGAGGGTACGCATGTGACCCTAACGGGACTCGAACCCGTGTCTTCACCTTGAAAGGGTGACGTCCTCGACCGCTAGACGATA
>JACSRG010000291.1 GCA_014879865.1 Anaerolinea sp. | reverse complement strand
TTTGTCGGCGTCGGCACGCGCGAGATTTTGCAGTTCCAGCTTACGCAGCAGTTCGGCGGTAATGTGCTCGTCTTCCCGCTCGTCAACCTGATCTCGTCCGCTGTCGGGCAGACTGTCGTCCAGAACATCGCCGACCAGTACCCCGGCACGTATAACACGCGGTTGGCACAGTTCACCGTCGAGATCGTCAGCATCGACGGGCAGGCGGTCGAAGTCGCCATCCCGTTCAATGAGGACGCGCCGCGCGGGATGCAGCGCGCTTTCCGGTCGATGCCCGTGCAGATGCGTTCCAGCGACAACCCGAACCTGTCGAGCGGGACGCTGCTGGCGGGGCGCGACCTCACCCCGGCGGATGTCGGTCAGCCGGTGATCGTGCTGCCCCAGTCGCTCGGCTTCGGCATCGAGGCGAATGTGCAGGTCGGTTCGGAATTGGTCGTGCGGCTGCGCGGCACGGAATACACCTTCACGGTGGTCGGCATCGTCGCCGACACGGGCGGACTCGCCACCGTCGGGCAGGGGTTCATCCCATGGAACGGGATCAATACCTTTTCCGGCTTCCAGTTCAATGTGCTGAACGTCCCCGACGCCGACTTGAATTCGGTGCTGCTGTCGCTCTCGGAAATCCCGTTTGTGTTCGCGCTCGACATCACCTTTATCGACGGTTTGCTCAAGCGGTTGATCGACATGTTCAGCGCGCTGCCGACACTGGTCGGCTTGCTCTCGCTGATGGCGGCGGCGGTCTCGATGGCGAATACCGTATCACTGGCGACGCTCGAACGGCGGCGGCAGATCGGCATTCTCAAGGCGGTCGGCTTGAAGGGGAGGCGCGTGCTGTGGGTGATGCTGCTCGAAAACACGCTGATCGGCTTGCTCGGTGGGCTGATCGGGATCGGCGTGAGCGCGCTCGGCGTGGCGATCATGACGGCGCTCGGTCAGGGTGACGCGATCCCGATCCCGCGTGATGCGACTCCGGTCGCGGTGGCGCTGGTGGTCGCCTCCGTGCTGATCGCATGGGCGGCGACGTTCCTCAGCGGGCGGGTCGCCACGCGCGAACGGGTCGCCAACGTGCTGCGGTATGAGTGAGAGAGCGTATTATCGCCATTTCATCGCCGGGGGTTGAAACCTCCGGCTACTCATGCGGGCGGGAAGTCCGCTAAAGGGACTTGCCCCGCCCGATCTGCTCTTACGAGCAGTACCGCGACACGCCGTTGAGCGACATACAGGCGAAGTTTGCCACCTCCTACGACGAGATTCGCGCGCTGATCAGCGCCATCCCCGAAGACGATCTGATCACGCCGAAAGTCTATGCGTGGACGAAAACTTCGACGCTGCTCAGTTACTTCGTCTCGTGTACTTCGAGCCATGATCACTGGGCATATGATGAAATTCGCCGCTGGAAAAAGGCACAGGGAGTCTAGCTGCTCTCCCGCGCCCGTCGAAAAGTGATACATGTCGCCTTTTCGCATGACCTGTAACACAACCGATCTTGCCTGAGCCTCGCTAGACTGTACTGTTGAGGTAAAAGGCGAGTGCCGACGCGCAGCGAAAGGAGAAGGGGCTGTGAAGGCAAAAGCGCCTCCGCAACCCTTCGGTTCAACTGCACCGCGTATATTGATCTGTTTCCCCC
Source organism: Anaerolinea sp. (assembly GCA_014879865.1). Classification (GTDB taxonomy): domain Bacteria; phylum Chloroflexota; class Anaerolineae; order Aggregatilineales; family Phototrophicaceae; genus Flexifilum. The sequence continues at coordinate 16,146 of JACSRG010000291.1, read as the reverse complement.
CTAATTCTCCTCTCTGCACTAATGGCACTGCTGCCGTCTTGTATTTTCCTGAGTGGGTCTGTCCCTAAGGAAGGGCGCAAAAAATGCAGGCTATGCAAGGTATCCAAGTATTTGAGCAAGTTCTAATCCTCATCGTGCTGATCACCGCCTTCGTCGCATTAGGGTATGCGTACTGGCTGGCACGTCAGATATTTTCGGCTGACAAGGGCAGCCAACTCATGCAGCGGGTGTGGGGGTTCGTCAAAGATGGTGCCAATGCGTACCTGCGGACTCAACTGCGTACCATCGCCATCCTGATCGTCGTCCTCACCGTCGCCATGTTCTTGAGCGTGGCGCTGGTACGCCCAACAGGTGAAGCAAACGAACGCTTCTGCCCGACCGAAGTCGAAGCCGCCTATGCCGCCAACATTGTCGCCAATGCGCCGGGTGGACTCGCGGAAGCGGATGTCCTCGCGGTGCTGGAAGCCCGCACGGCGACGCCCAAGCAGGTCGCGCTGAACTACGGCTATGCGGATTTCCGACCGGATCGCGTCGCCGCTGCGGTTGAGTGTCAGCCCGCCGTGATCGGCATCGCCATCGGACGCGCGCTCGCGTTTGCGATGGGCGCGACTTTCTCGGCGACCGTCGGCTTCCTCGGCATGAACATGGCGGTTCAGGGCAATGTGCGCGTGGCAGCAGCCAGCCGCGTCAACTTCAAGCGCGCGCTGACCATCGCCTACCGCTCCGGCACGATCACCGGGATGCTGACCGACGGCTTAGGGCTGCTCGGCGGCACGATGATCTTCATCATCTTCGGCACGGCGTCGCCGGATGTACTGCTCGGCTTCGGCTTCGGCGGCACGCTGCTGGCGCTGTTCATGCGCGTGGGCGGCGGCATCTACACCAAAGCGGCAGATGTCGGCGCTGACCTCGTCGGCAAGGTCGAAGCTGACCTGCCCGAAGACGATCCACGCAACGCGGCGGTGATCGCCGACCTCGTGGGCGACAACGTCGGCGACTGTGCCGGTATGGCGGCGGACATCTTCGAAAGCTACGAAGTGACTATCGTCTCCAGCCTGATCCTCGGTCTGGCGCTCACGTCGCTGACCGGGCAGTTGTTCTGGATCGTGCTGCCGCTGCTGGTGCGCGGCATCGGCGTGGTAAGTTCCATCGTCGGCACGTATGCCGTCTCGCTGTGGAAGGTAGACGACGCCGAAGAAGCGATGTACAAGAGCTACGAGATTTCCAGCGCGATTACCATCATTTCGACCTTCCTGCTGGCGGTCTTCTATGCCGGCAACCAAGACCCAAGCGGCGATCTGCTCAAGCACCTGTCGCTCGGATCACTGGTGGCGATTGGCGTCGCGCTCGCCGTCGCTTTCAACCCGCTGACCGCCTACGCGACCAGCGCCAAGAGCAAACGCGTGCAGAAGATCGCCCGCGCGACCGTCTTTGGACCCGCCCTCGTCATCCTCGAAGGCGTCTCGCTCGGCTACCTGTCGAGCGTATTCTCGGCAATCGTCATCGTCGGGAGCATCGTCGCATCGATCCTCGTCTTCAGCGTCAACTTCCCGCCTGACCTGTATCTGCCGGTCTTCGTCGCCGGTCTCGTCCTCTCCGGGCTGGCGATCTTCCGCGCGGTCTCCAAGAAAGACCTTGTCAGCGGTATTTTCCAAGCGCTGTGGATCATGGTGTTCGCGCTGTTCCTGATCAGTATGCGTGATGTCGGCGCGGCGGATCGCTTCCTCTACACGCTGTTCGGCGTCACGCTGATCGGCGTCGGGATGCTGTCGCACACGGGCAATAATGTGTCGATGGACACGTTCGGTCCGATCAGCGACAACGCCAACGGCATCGCCGAACTCGCCGGGGAAGACTTCGACGAAGACGCGCGCCAGACGCTCGCCGACCTCGACGCGGCGGGCAACACGACCAAAGCCATCACCAAAGGCATCGCCATCGGTTCGGCGGTGATCGCGGCAGTGTCGCTGTTCGGTTCGTTCTTCATCGACATCGAACGCGTCATGCCGGAAGAAAAACTGGCGACCTTCACCCGTTCGATCAACCTCGCCGACCCGATTGTGTTCGTCGGCGTGCTGCTCGGCGCGTGCCTGCCGGTGATCTTCGCCAGCCTGCTGATCAAGGCGGTCAACCGCGCCGCCGGGTTCATCATGACCGAGGTTCGCCGCCAGTTGAAGATACCGGAAATCATGAACGGCACGAAGACGCCCGATTACGCGCAAGCCGTTTCCATTTCGACCAAAGCCGCGCAAGCTGAACTCATTCCGCTCGGCTTGATCGCCATCCTCTCGCCGATTGTCGTCGGCTTCTTGCTCAAGGAACAGGCGCTTGGCGGCTTCCTCGTCGGCGTGATTGTCTCCGGGCAGCTCCTCGCCGTCTACATGGCGAACGCGGGCGGCGCGTGGGATAACGCGAAGAAGTACATCGAGGATGGTCACGAGGGCGGCAAAGGCAGCGCCAACCACAAGGCGGCGGTCGTGGGTGATATTGTCGGCGATCCGTTCAAGGACACGGCGGGTCCGGCGCTCAACCCGATGATCAAGGTGATGAACCTCGTCGCGCTGATCATGGCTCCGCTGATCGTGCAAACGCAGTCAGCCGACGCGACGATCCCGGTGTTGATCGTGTCGATCATCGGCATTGTGATCATCGTGCTCAGCGTTCGCCGCAGCGACCGCGAGATCGAGGACATCCAGATCGCGCCGCAGGCAGAGCCGCAAAAAGTCCCCGCAGTCGGGGATTAAGGGATAAAGTCACCTCACCCCAAGAACCTAGCGGTTCTTTGCCCCTCTCCACTCGGAGAGGGGCGGGGGTGGGGTTGAGAGGTTACTTACGCAATCGTCACGTCATCGCACAGATACACATCTTGGATGGCACGCAGCAGCGCCGCGCCTTCTTGAATCGGACGCTGGAACGCCTTGCGCCCGCTGATCAAGCCTGTGCCGCCCGCGCGCTTGTTGACGACGGCGGTCATGACGGCTTCGGCGAAGTCGTTCTCGCCGCTCGCGCCGCCCGAATTGATCAAGCCCGCACGCCCCATGTAGCAGTTCGCCACTTGATAGCGCGTCAGGTCAATCGGGTGATCGCTGGTCAGCTTGCTGTAGATGCGTTCGTCCAGCTTGCCATACGATGATCCGCCCGTATTCAGCGCCTTGAAGCCGCCGTTCTGCGTCGGCAGTTTCTGCTTGATGATGTCCGCCTGAATGGTCACGCCGAGATGATTCGCCTGCCCGGTCAGGTCAGCCGACGTTTCGTGATTCACGCCGTTCACCTTGAAGCCGGGATTGCGCGTGTAGCACCACAGCACCGTCGCCATGCCGAGTTCGTGCGCGTAGGTGAAGGCTTCCGCGACCGAGACGAGCTGGCGCGTGCTTTCATCCGACCCGAAGTAGACCGTCGCGCCGACCGAAGTCGCGCCCATATTCCACGCCTCGCGGATCGTGCCGAACATCACCTGATCGAACTTGTTCGGGAAGGTCAGCAGTTCGTTATGGTTGATCTTGACCATGAACGGGATTTTGTGCGCGTACTTGCGCGCGACCGCGCCCAAAACGCCAAAGGTCGAAGCGACCGCGTTGCAGCCGCCTTCAATCGCCAGCTTGACGATATTTTCCGGGTCGAAGTACACGGGATTCTTCGCGAACGACGCGCCCGCCGAATGTTCGATGCCTTGATCGACCGGGAGAATCGACAGATAGCCTGTTCCCGCCAGCCGCCCGTGATTGAACATGTTTGCCAAACTGCGCAGAACCTGCGGGTTGCGATCCGACCCGACCCAAACGCGGTCGATGAAGTCGCTGCCCGGCAGATGAAGCGTCTCTTTCGGGATCGTCTGGCTGGTGTGATTCAGCAGATACTCGGCGTCCTTGCCGAGGAGCTGAACGATATTGTCGATGCTCAGTTCCGCAGTGGGTGCGGTTGCTACGGTCATCGTTTGCCTCCTGAATTTAAACCATGATCATTCATGGAAGCGAAGTATAACATATGGGATGATGAGGGGGATCAAAATCATGATCTAAAGGTTATTTCTGACGCATCTGTTCGTATACTACACAATAGAGATTATATGCGGCATGGAGAAGATATAATGCCAATCCTATATGAGTGGTTGGTCGAAGATGAAGTCCTGTATAACCGGGTATGGGGCGAATTCACCGAAGACGAAGTCGAAGAAAGCGCTGCGCTCGTCGTGCAGCATTTCGAAAGCGCTACGCATCAGGTCTATTTCTTGATCGATACGCTCGACATTCGCACATTCCCGAAGAATATGCTCCGCGTGCTGCCGATGACCAAAGACTTCGTCACGCATCAGAACATGCGTCAGTTGATCGTGGTCAGCAACAACACCGCCGTCAAGTTCGTGACCTCCATCGCGGCTAACCTTCAGAAGAATAAGCTCGTTCTGTTCACAAACCTTGACGACGCGCTCGACTACCTGCGTAAGCAGCTTCCTGAATTCGCCGCCGACATCAATATGCCCGTCACTTAATTCGCACAACGCGGGTATGATCTGCTACAGCCACAAGTCGGGCGAGGACTCCCTCGCCCTGTTTTGAATTTTCTGCGCTAAGCGAGGGCAATCGCCTCGATTTCAACCAGCGCCCCGGCGGGCAGTTTCGCCACTTCAATCGTGCTGCGCGCGGGCGGGTTTGCCGGGAAGAACTCCGCGTAGACAGCATTCATCGCCGCGAAATCGCCCATATTCTGCAAAAACACCGTCGTCTTGACGACGCGATCTAGCCCCGTGCCGGCTGCCTCGAACACTGCCGCCAGATTGGTCAACGCCTGCCGCGTCTGCGCCTCGACGCCGCCTTCGATTAGCGCGCGCGTGGCAGGGATCAACCCGACCTGCCCGGCGGCGAACACGAATCCGTTCGCGCGGATCGCCTGTGAGTAAGGTCCCAGTGCGCCGGGCGCGTTCTCGGTCTTGATGACATCACGGCTCATGTTGTTTTCTCCTAATGCTTAAGAATAAGCGCGCGATTATAGCGTACCGGCGAAATTACGCCGCGCGGCGCTGCCCGTGCTATAATCAACCTCATGATGGAGGATGCAGCGGCATGAACAAACTGCTCAGCTTGCTGTTGGGGTTCACGGTCGGGGCGATCATCGGCTCACTGCTGGTGCTGGTCTTCTCGCCGGTCTCCGGGCAAAAAGTGGTGAACGCCTTAAAGGCGGGCTATGCCGAAACGCTGGACGAAGCACGGCAAGCCAGCGACCAGCGCAAACGCGAACTCGAAGCCGAGTACAAGCGGATGCGCACCAAGTAAGAAAGAGATCAGTTAAAAGATAAAAGTTGAAAGTTGAAAGTGATTCCCTAAGCGAGCATCACTTTCAACTTTTGACTTTCGACTTTCAACTGATCTCTGTCTTTACGCTTACTTCGTGTCGATGGTCAACGTGTAGGGCATGGGAACGGTTGTCACGGGCGACAGCGGCGTGATCGCCAGAATCATCTGGTCTGCGTCGGCGTTAGGCGTGAACGTCCACACGCTCTCTGTGCCTTCCGCCAGCCAGCGCGTCACGTTGACGACATCACTCCCGGCGATCTCGATCACCTGCACCCATGCCGACTGCGGCAGCCGGTTATCCGTGCGAATCCAGCCGTTGAACTCCCACCCTTCGGCGTCGCCCTCGAAATCTTCACTGTAGTTCAGCGCATCGATGCGCACGTCGTCGATCAGCATCCCCGCCTGATTCACCGCGTCGTCGGTGATGTATTCGAAGCGCACGAGGATATTTTCGCCCACGTAGTCATTCAGCGAGATCGATTCGTCGATCCAGCGCGCTTCGAAGTCGTCCCCGCTGATGCCGGTGTAGCCCGTGCCGTAAGCGGTGTCATACGGGTTTTCGCTCGTCATTTCCCGCGAATCGAGGATGTCCCACGTCGCGCCGTCGTCCTCGCTAACCATGACGTAGCCGTAATCCCACAGGTCTTCGATGTGATACCACAGCCGGAAATCGAGCGATGCACTGCTCACGCCGGTCAGGTCGAAGGCGCGTGTCAGCGTGGTGTCGCTCACGTCGCCGCGATTGCTGTAGGCTGCCAGCCCATCGATCTCGGCGGCGGTCAACTGCGCGTCTTCGGGGATTTCCAGCGCCACTTCCATCGACTTGACGCCTGATACAACGGGCAGGTTGATATAGTGTGTGCCGTACTGGTTGACCTCGCTGCGCTGCGTTACAGGGTAGCGCGAGAAGTCGAATTGATCGTCGGCGCTCATGCCAAAATTGTCGAGCGATGTGTAGCCACGATCCCAGTCGTAACCGATCACCCGGTTGGCGACCACCCAATCGGCGAAGAACTCGTTGACGTTCGCCGCGCCGTTCGCCGCCAGCACATGATCGACCGCGTCAAGCGCGCGCGGCGACATATCCGCACTCAATTCCTGCATCCCTTCAATGCCGAAGTGATCGTAGAAGTAGATCAGGAACATCTGCGCCGCGCCGTAATTCGCCGAGCGCAGATAGTTATCTTCGTTCCAGCTATTTAACTGCGTCTCCGGCGTAAACAGGAAGTCCATCGCGAAAAAGTCGGGATCGCCGGTCAGGTAGAACTCGGTGAACGTGGACAAGCCTTCGTTCATCCATGTCTCTTCGTTGAACTGCAAGTTGTTGCGGATCATGTGCTGGAATTCGTGCGCGACCACAATCCCGGTGCTGAACACGTCGAACGACGAGCCAATCGCATCCAGATTGAAGAAGAACATCTCGCGCTCGTTGCTGGTGCCGACGGCTTCTTGCGGGTAGCTGTTGTCGCCGCTGACGTAGGCGGCGGTCGTCGCGCCCATCTGGTAGGCGAACAAGCCGTGCACGCGCATTTCGCCGTCGATTCCCGGCTGCGCCTCGCTGCCCCACAGCTCCCGCACCTGATCGTAGACTTCGTCGTCGAAGAAGTCCGCCAAATCTTCCAGATCGCGCAGCGAGACATTCGCGCCATTTTCGACCCACAGGTAGATGTGTTCGCCCACGACTTGCAGCGTCGCGGTGATCTCGCGGGTGTAGCCTTCGCTCGAATTCGACACGAAGAACGTATCTTGGTCGCCGACCTGACGGTCTGGCACATCCGTTGGCGGTGCGGGAATATCGGTCACGCCGCGCAGACGTTCCGCCAATTCAAGGCGGTCGCGCTGCGGGATCGGTTCGTTGGCGAGTTCCGCCACCGTCGGATAATCGCCCTCACCGGGGGGCGGGGTGTCTTGCGCCGAGACGACGCCGAACGACAGCAGTAATACGAGTACTGCAAGGAGTTTTCTCACGGGATTACCTCTTGTCCATTATACGTACCGTCAACATGCACCATATCGGCGGCAAGGTCGTAGATTGCGTAGAGATCGCCAGTCACCGTGCCGCTGACGTTCACATTATATGTCATTGTTTCGTCGTAGATGTACTCGCCACCCCCATTGACGACAATGCCGCTGAAGTGTTCGCAGTCCGCGAAGCTCACGCTTTCCCCGCTGCCGTCCTCAAACAGTTCGAATGTCACCGCGCCGCCGTAATCGCAGCCGACCGTCAGCGGTTCGTCGCCGCTCCAGCTATAGTATTCCGGCAGGTACAGATACAGTTCGGTGTCGAGCGCGTCGATGAACGCATACGGATCGGCAAAGCTGGCGGGGTCGGTCAGCGGCAGGTAGTCATGGAACACGCTGTCATCGCCGCACAGGAATTCGCGCTCAATAGGCGTGATGCCGTCGATCATGAAGTCTGTGATCGCCTGATCGGGGCACAGATCACCGTACCCCAAAATCACATGCTGCCCGCCGCGCATGACGATCAAATAGGCGTCTTCCAAGTGCTCGTAGACAGCCACGCCGTTCTCATAGGGCGTCGCGGGGTCAATGTCGGAGACTAGCACGAACGTCGTGTAGCCTTCGCCGGTCAGGTAGGCGGGACGTTCGGGCGCGCCGCTCACGCTCCAGAAGACGCACGGAAAATCCGAGTAAAAGGCGTTGGCGAGGCGCGGCACTTCCGCCGCCACTGCATCGCCTGCCGCGAGATACTGCGCGGCGCGTTCTTCCGGCGTCCCGGTGTAGAACTGGTAATCGGAGCAATCCACCGCGTAATACATCGCGTCGGAGTACGCATCGTCGGGGATGACTTCCAGCGTAGACGAATCGAGCGCCAGCGCGTCATAGGCGAGGCGCATCAAGGGTACAGCGTTCCTATGATAATACGCCGCCAGCGCGCGCAAAAAGTCTGCCCGCGCGCCGCGTCCGTAGACCGCGCTGACCGCCGCCGCTTCAAGGTCGTTCAGCGAGAAGTTGCGGAATGCCGGAGACCCGTCCGCCGTCGGGAAGGTGACGAGCAGTGCTCCGCCCGCCAGCACTCCGGCGATCCGGTCATAGACGGCGACCGCATCCCCATCGAAATCCGCCGCGCACACCGGATCGGCGTTGCAGGCTTCGAGCGTGGCGGTCAGTGCTTCGGCGAATGCCGCCGTCTGCTGGCGGTAAAACTCTTCGCCCGTCAGCGTCAAATCGACCACGCCGTCGAGGATCAGCGTCGTCAGCCGTTCAGGGTAGGCGGCGGCGTAGGTCTGGGCGAACTGTGTGCCGTAGCTTTCGCCGTACAGCACGACATCGCTGTAGCCCATCGTCTTGAAGAAGACTTCGAGGTCTACGACGGCTTGGGCGGTGTTCAGATAGGGCAGAATTGCCGGTTCGCCCATTTCGACAAAACAGTCATCGACGAAGGTGCGCGCCGCTTCGGTGAACGCGGCTTCGCCTTCGGGCGTCGTCGGCTCGGACGGTTCGCGGTACCACGCGGCGACCGCTTCGGGGCAGGTCAAGCCGTTGGATAGCCCCATGCCGCGCTGGTCGAAAAAGACAATATCGTAGTGTTCGGTCACGAGCGGGTCAAAGTACGAGGTGTAGATGTCGGCAAGCAGTAAGCCGGAAGAACCGGGTCCGCCGACCACCGTGACGAACGCGCCATAGCGCTCGCCGGTCGCGGGCAGCACGCCGAAGACCACGTCGAGCGTTTCGGGGTTCGCCTTGTCGAAGTGATCGAGCGGCACAGTCAGGGTGATGCAGGTGAAATCGCTGTCCGGGCAGGGTTCGCCGCCGAGATCGTCCAGAAGATCGGCGGTATCACCGGATTGCGCGAAAGTCTGACCAACAGGCACTACGGAAAGGACAAGCAGCAGGAGCAAGAATAACAGGCGGCGAAGCACAGAAGGTCTCCTTGTGAGTGGAATGATTTTTGGGCACAGTGGCATGATATAGCACTTCTATTATTTAGTATACTCAGGAGCCATAGTGAGGTTCGATCCTACTCCGTCCCAGTCTTTAGGAGCATCCATGTCCGCACCGAAATCGTTCGAAACGATCCGACCCGCCGCATGGTGGGTGATCGCGCTCTTCTTCGCGGCACATCTCGCACTCAATGCCCTGTTCAATTCTTCCGGGGCGATCAACAACCTGTTTGCCGACATCTGGCAGGGGACAAACGGCTTGATCGGTGGCACGCTGCTCGCCAACGGGATCATGATCGTCGTGCTGATCGGCGGCGTGATCCTCGGCTTGGGGCGGCTGCGCCTGAGCGACCTCGGCGTGATCTGGCGCAAACTGCCCGCCGCGCTCGGTCTGACTCTCTTGATCTGGGCGATCACGCAGGTCGTGCTGATCTTGATCGAAACGGGCAGCGGCGACCCGATCCAACCGCACCGAGCATGGTCAACCCCCGGCGCGCTGGCGGTGATCGGGTCGCTGCTCGGTCAGTTGTTGGGCAACGCGCTGTTCGAAGAACTCGGCTATCGCGGCTTCGTGCTGCCGCAGTTGTACCTGCGGCTCAAGGCGATCCCCGCGCCGCTCGTCCGCGTGATCGCCGCGCTGCTGCTGTCCGGCTTGCTCTTCGGCATGATCCACCTGCCCACGCGCTTAGTCAACGATGGCATGGATTTCGACGGCTTTCTCGGCACGCTGCCCAACTACCTGATGCTCGGCACATTCTTCGCCCTGTTTTATCTGCGCTCCGGCGCGATCTTCTGGGCGGTGGGCGTGCATGCGCTCGGCAACGTCAGCGCGCCGCTGGTCGCCACTTCGACCGATCCGTCGCTGATCGTGTCGCTGGTGGCGTTCGTCGTGCTGCTGGTGTCGCTGCTGCCGCCGATCCGCAAGCGGTTTGGCTAGGGTCGCGGCGGGCTGGTAGTCGATGCCAACGCGATTTCGACCACGTTCCCCGGCTCGAATTGGCTTTTCAACTGGCGCACACCCGCTGAACGATCCGCGCTGTCGCCTTCGGCGAGCAATATCGCCTCGCAGTAGGCGACAATATCCTGCACGATCCGTTCGCAGCGATAGTAGGCGAGCGCGTCAGCGTCGATCTCCGTTTGCCCGTAGCCTTGATAGAACAGCCGGATTTCTTCTTCCGGCGGGAACGCTCCGCCGCCCAAACCGCCGCCGACGAACATCAGATCGCGTTCCTTCGGCGCAAACGTCAGTGTGTCCCAATCGACGATGTACAGCGAGTCAGGGGTGTGCAGCAGGTTGCCGACATGAATGTCGGCATGGCAGACGATAGACGGCAGCGCCCGCGCCTGCACGACGGATGCCAAGCGTTCGGCGTGGGCGATCAGCGCGTCGATTTCGGGGCGTTTGCTGACGAGGAAGCGTGCCAAATCCGCCGCAATCGCATCACGATAGCCGCCTGCTGCGGCAAGCGCCTGAAACTCGTGGGTGCGCTCACGCCAGCGCGGGGAATAATCCTCTTGCGGGAGAGTCTGAAGGAGGTCGGGTGGAAAGTGCGCCGTGTGCAGCCGCTTGAGTGCGCGCCCGAATTCGACCCACTGCGGCGCAGAGAGATCGGCGTCCCATCCGCCGTGCCCTTCGACAAACGGAAACAGGATCAGCTTGAAGTCGCCGAGCGGCGTCCACAGATCGCCCGCCGCCGACTTGACCGGGGCGATCACCTGTGTCATGCCCTGCCCATGCAGCAGATGCGGTACGATCACCGAGTTCACGTCAAATTCACCGCGCCGCAGTTTGACGAACCAGCGTGTCTCGGCGCGGTAGACCGCCGTGCTGCGATCCGCGCCGAGTGGCAGGAAGCGCAGATCGGCGGCGTCGATGGTATAGGCGGCGCGCAAACAGTCGATGATCGCCGCGTCGGAAATGTCCGGCTTTTCGAGCATCCGAGAAACCCTCTGAACTCAGCTTGTACCACTTACGAGACGATCCAGATCAGCGGGACACAGCGATTCGACGCGGACGCCGTTGTTCGCCAACGCTTGCTTGAATTCCACCCAATCGGCATCGACGGCATTCAGGATCGGCGGGTGGTCGGGATGGGCAAGCGTCACCGCCACAAACATGCGATCTGAGCGATTAAACTTCTCTAGCTCAGGATTGCTTGGAAACTCCACGAAATCAGTTTTCGTCGGATCGGTGGGTGTGATATGTACATGGGCAACACGCTCACTTGCGCGATTCAGCAGAATCCAGCGTAAAAAGCGATCCCCGACTCCCGGCTGACCTTCCGAGTGCAAATAATCCATATACTCCCGCAGGATGCACCACTGGTCATCCAGTACTAGTGTATCCATGTCCATCAACTGCTCTAGTCGTTCGATACAGGCAACCACGCACTCCGGCGAAGCGTGATCGGCTTTTTTGTTGGCGACAATGGCGACGTTGGTATCGACGATGACGATCATTACGGATTCGCCATCCTGCGCCGCATCTCAGCTTGCGTCATTGCCACTAAATCGCCCGTCGTATCCCCGAAGAAGTCTTTGGGCCAATTGGCGATGTTGCCGTACTCGTCCAATTCCAGCGGCTTGAGCTTCGACTCTTCGCCCTGCACTTCACAGAAGTACAGCGCGGTATCGTCTTGATCCAGCACTTCCTCGGCAATGCGGCGCTGCAAGCGATGGAGCAGGTATTCGCTGTGGCTCTCGAAGATGATCTGCAACTTGCGCGTTTTGATTACGTCGATGAATACGTCGGCGAGGTCGGCTTGCACAGACGGATGCAGGTGGATTTCCGGCTGTTCGAGGATCAGCGTCGAGCCTTCGGGGACGTAGTAGCACAGCACCAGCACGGGGAGCAGTTGGGAGACGCCGAAACCAATGTCCGTGATCAGCACTTCGGCGCTGTCGGGCGTCTTTTTGACGACAATTTCGTAATCACGGCGTCCCGGCGCAAGCGGGCGCAGGCTGAACGAGTGGATCAGCCCCATCTTCTTGAGCCATTCCGCGACCTTTTGCTCAAGTCCGCTCTTTCCCTGCGCTTGCTCTGAAAGCAGCGCAGAAATCATGCGTTCGCCCGTCTTGCCAACGTCGCTTGGTTTATCCCCACCCCAAACGTAGACCCGCTGCGGTGTTGCGCGTAAAGGACCCAAATATACGGTTTGTGCTAGTTGATCTCTCAGGAACGTTCTCAGATGGACATACTCTGAAGATGGTCTCGTCAAATCGATTTCGACAGCCGCTTGCCAGTAGTCCGGGGTTCTACCATGATCAATGCTGAAATGAAATTCGGAGAATTTCCCTCGTGTGGTCATTGAGCGACTTACATCTCCATCATAATCATGTCGCTCAACGCGCGCATAATCCTCACCTGTCGCGTACTCAAACCAATCCGCGACAATCTGCCCGTCCGTTTCAAGAAATTGACAGGTAAAACTCAATCTTCCTTCAGCGAAGATGTTCTGCGCGACTTCTTTATCCTCTTCACCGTCCAGAACATAGTAGTAAGCTAGGTATTCTTCATCCCAAGTCAGCGCGAATTCGACTTCTACATTGACATCGTGTTTGTGCGCAATGCTGTGAAATGTCCCTAAATTGACGAGCGAATCAGCATTACCCAAGTACAAATCCGTCTGCGGATCGTTGAGGGTACTCGTCTGCTTCATGAGCAGCAGCATTTGCAGCAGACTCGTCTTGCCGGAACTGTTCGCGCCGTAAAACCCCGTGATCGGCGCGAGGCGAATATCGCCCGTATCCGCCCATGACTTGAAATTCTTCATCCGCATACTACGTAACATCGCCTAGCCTCCCAATATATCCGCTTGGATGCCGTGCCCGCCGAGCGCGTCTTTGAACTCGCGCAGATCGTCGGCACGCACAATCGCCGCCATCTCGCCCAACTGCGCGCCCATGAAGCGGCGCAGACCGGGTGTCTCCATGATCTGGCGCATGATCTCCGGCGAAGTCGTGCGCAAGATCAGCACCCGCTCGATCTGCACGGTGGCGACTGCGCCCGCCTTCCAATTGTTGAGCAGACTCGCCAGCGCGGACGGCAGCGGCGCGTCCCCGGTCGCGCGGCTGATGAACGCGGCAATGTGTCCGGTGTTAATCCCCTGTCCGGCGGCGCGGCTGATGCTCTCCGGGTCGATCTTATAGGCGTACACGCCGTTTTCGACCGCGCCCCATGTCGCAAAGCGCGCGATCTGGAAGCGGTCAATGCGGGCGACCTTGCGCGACACGCGCAGCATACCCTCCGGCGCGATCTCGATCTTCTCGCTCGTCTCCGTCGGATTCGGGTACGCGCTCAAGCCGAGGAAAGCGCGCCCGTAAGCGGTCAAGCGGGCGGCGTCCTGCGCCAAGTCGAGCAAGCCGAGCCAGTGCAGCGGCGACGTGATCAAGAAGTCGAGCAGCGCGCCATCGACCGCGTCCCAACTCGCCAAGCCGGAGAGGTATTCGCCGTCTTCGCTGCGGATGTACCAGCTATCGAAGTCGCTGTTCGGGCGTTGATAATCGGCGCTGTCCTGCTTGATCATGTCGATGAATTCGTCCACCGACCACCAGCCCTGTGCCGGGAGCGCGTGCTTCATGATCGTCAAGACCGCGCCGCGCGCGCCTGCCGGGTTGTACTGATTCATCGTCCCGGCTTCGCGCTCGACGATCAAGCCGGGGATGTGCCACAAGTCCACGTAGGCGGATGTATCGCGCCACGTCTCCGCCAGCTTGCGGAGCTGTTCCGCGCGGCTGCCGCCTAACCAGCGCCGCGCCTCTGCGCGCTTAGGCAGTGCGCGTCCGCCCTGCACTTCGATCAAATCCGCGCCGACGCCGATTTGCAGCAGAAACGCCAGCCGCGCGCGATCTGACTGGAGCAGCGACTTGCTCAACGCGGTCACGTCCGCCCCGCTGAACGCTTCCCGTTCGAGCAGCGGCGCGTGAAGCTGCAAATATGCCAGCAGCGTGGTCATGTCATCGACAATCGAGGTATCCGCCGCGCGCGTGTTTTCGACATGCTCCAGCGGATGCAGCGGTTCGGCTGCTTCGGCGGGGAAATCGAGATCGTCGTCTTCCTCGCCGAGATCATCATAGGAAGTCTTGTGCGCGGGGAGCACGCGCGCCAGATCAGACGGGATGTAGACGATCCGCCGCTGCCCCGTGTCCGCCATCTCGAAACCCAAGCCGATCAAGCCGCGATAGTACAGGGTTTCGGCGGGGGTCTGCGGGCGGAGGTGCGGCTTCTCTTTCGCCGCTGCTGCCGCGCCCATCTGCCGGATCGTCCCGAACAGCGGGGTGAAGCGCGCTTCAGGCATTTTGCCACCTCCGGTCGAGAGCAGCACTTGCAGCGCGCCGCGTTCTTTTTCGCCGAGCGCATCCCAGATGACCTCGGCGTGTGCCGGATCGAGCATCGCCCGGTTGAGCGCCTCGATCATCGCGGGCGGCTCCATCAGGTCAACATTGACTTTCCATACCTCTGCCAGCAGCGGCAGCAGAAAAGCATCGCGTTCGCGCAAACTGTGGAGCAAACTGGTCATGGTTTCACCCGGAATTAGTCACAGAATTCCTTACAATTATACCCTTAAGATAAGAATTGTTTGACTTAGAACACTCGTTCACTTACAATCGAAAATATGTTTTGTTTTGCAATGCTATCGGAGTCCTATCATGAGAGATCGACAAAAATTGTCGGAAAAACAGCGGAACATCCTGCGTTTTATTGAAACGCACATTGATACGCACGGTTTTCCGCCCACCATCCGCCAGATCGGCGAGGCGACCGGCATCGCTTCGACCTCGGTGGTCAACTACAACCTGAACAAGCTGGTAGCGGCGGGTTATCTGGCGCGGTCGGCGCGCTCATCGCGCGGTCTGCGTCTGGTCAACAAGAACGGCAAGAAGGGCGTTATGCAGCCCGTCTCTAACGCCATGTCGGTGATCCGCGTGCCGATGGCAGGGCAGATCGTCGCCGGGCAGCCGATCCCGACCTATACCGATGTGCAGGATTCAGGCGATGCGGTCGAAGTCGCGCCGATGATGCTGCGCGGGGTCGATACGTCGGATGTGTTCGCGCTGCGCGTGCGCGGCGATTCGATGATCGACGCCATGATCAGCGACGGCGACATCGTCATCTTCCGCAAGCAGTCGATTGCCAACAACGGGGATATGGTCGCCGTGTGGTTGGACGAACGCGGCGAAACCACGCTCAAGTACTTTTACAACGAGGGGGAGCGCGTCCGTTTGCAGCCCGCGCACCCGACGATGGATCCGATCTACGTCAGCGCGGCGCACTGCCAGATTCAAGGGCGCGTGCTGTCGGTCATCCGCCCGATGGTCTAATGACGTTGAACCGCAGAGAGCGCAAAGAGCGCAGAGGAGAATTCATCTTTACTCCGCGTTCTCCGCGTTCTCTGCGGTTAATATGCTTTTAAAGACTCCCAGCGATGCGGCAGGGTGACGAGCTTGAGGCGTGCATCTGTCCACTGCTGCGTGTGCGCGTTGAGGATCAAGTCGTCCCCGCGCTTGAGCAGCATGAGCGTCTTGTTGCTGTCGAACCACAAACCCGCGTCGGCGTTCGTCCGGCGCAAAAATTCGAGCGTCCCCTTGAGGATCGTCGTCTGCGGTGATGAGCGATCCCGGCACGAATCCAGTTCGAACCCGATTTCCAGCGTCGCGGGCAGGTTGAAGGTCTCGCCCATCCACGTGCGGGCGCGCTCGCTGACCTCGGCTGCCAAGAGCATCATCCCCGGACCATCCGACCAGTAGAGCGTCCGCTCCTCGACTTCCATCTTGACCACTGAATCAATGCCCAAGCCCGCCAGCCACAGCTTGATCGCCGCTTCGCCGTCGAGATCGGTCACCAACCGGAGTGTTTCTTGTGCCGCCATTGCGCGCGTCTTCCCTGATAATCGTCAACGTTCTCAGGATAGGCGCGTTTTTCGGCGTGAACATCCGCCGAAAGAGGGAAA
>JACSRG010000777.1 GCA_014879865.1 Anaerolinea sp. | reverse complement strand
AAGGGGTGAAGTCCCTCTCCCTCAGGGAGAGGGATTTAGGGTGAGGGCAGTTTGCAGACACATCCTAGTACTCCCTCCCTCTACGCCTCGCCGAGCCGCAGCGCGTCGGGGCAGGGGGTATCGCTCACGTTGAAGGGGTCGGCGCACGCCGCGTAAATCTGCTTGAGGATCTGCGTTTCGCGCGTCCGCACGACCTCCACGAACGGCGCGACATTCCCCATCTGCCGGAAGGCGTCGTGCCCGCGCTCGGCGAAGTCGTGGAGTTCGCCCCAGCCCATTTGATGCGCGACCGGATGCAGCATCTTGAGCGCCATGCCGATCATCGGCAGCTTTGCCAAGTCGCCCACCCGCGTGATCACATCGACAATCACGTCGATCTGATGCGCCCGCGCCGGATAATTGTTACAAAGCCGGTAGGCGTCGGCGTACTGCGCCTCGCTGATCGACTCCGTCACGCCAAGCTGACCGAACAGCACCGCAATCAGTTCCTCATCAAGCGCGTAGCTCACGCGGTTGAGTTCCATCAGGTCACGGAAGAGATCGGTAGCGTGCTTGGGCGCGCGATGTTCCAGCGCCGCGTAAATGCGTTCCATCTCGCGGTCACGGTTGCTGAAGTCGCGCGGCGCGTAGATGTCGCTCAGGAAGAATAGGCAGGCAGGGCGATAGCGCTTGCTCGTCAGCAGATCGGCGTAAGTGCGCGTGAGGCGTGCTGCCTGCCACGTCCGCAGCAGCGCAACCTTCGGATCGAGCGCGGGATCAACAACGGGTACCGGATTATTCGACTGCACAGACTGAGTCACACCATATTCCTTAGAATCAATGTTTTATAATCATTCTACTACTTGCAGCGCACAATCCACAGCACTCGGTCGCACGCACTTGACAATTCTGTGCGATAATAAAGAAGAAAAACACATGAAAGCGATGTCATGAACCTTGACGGAATCAATCAGAAAGATCTCAACGAGCTGGAACGTTTGACCCGCGAGTTGATCGCCCAGATGCGCAAAGCCAAACTCACCAACGAGCCGCTGGTGGATGCTCTTGCCGCGTTTGAGCGTGAACTGAGTGACCTTCGACGTGAACGTTTTGACGCTTCCAACCCCGGCTACAAGGGCTATTAGGCGACATATATCCGACATCAAGGGGGATCGATCAACGTGGCAGACATCAACCTCGACAAGCTGGATGTGGTCAACAACGCAGCGTCCAATCGGTTTGAAATCAAGATCGGCGATCACCTAGCGGTTCTCGACTACCGGCAGCGGGAGTCGAGCATCGACCTGAAGCACACCGAAGTCCCCGCCGCCTTTGAAGGGCATGGCTTGGGCGCAAAGCTCGCGCATGCAGCGTTGGAATTTGCAAAGGCACAGGGACTGACTGTGCGGGCGTCGTGCCCCTACGTTGCCGCCTACATCAAGCGACACCCCGAATACGAAGTACTGACACACCGCGACACATCCGGCACACCGGAGTTCTAAGCAAACGGGGGCAGGATACCTATCCCGCCCCGCGCATTTTCTTCTCAACAGACTTAGCGCACATCGAATTGATCAGGACGGCACACCCGCAGCACCCGTGCCAGTTCGTGACCGATCACCTGTTTGGTATCGCCAATTTCCAATTGCAGCGGACCGTTGAACGGCGCGCGGTGGATCAAGTGGAAGCGCGTCCCCGGCACTAAGCCGATCTGCCCGATGTACGCCAGCATTTCTGGCGCGTGCGTATTGACGCGGCTGATTACGTAGTCGTTATCGACCGGGATTTCGCTCAAAGGCGCGTCGATCACGCGCGGCATGTGTCCCTCTGCCGTCGGGATCGGTTCACCGTGTGGGCAGCGGCGCGGATACCCCGCCATCCGCTCCATGCGCGCGACCACCGCATCACCGACCGCCTCGCCGAGATCATCCGCCTGATCATGAACCTCGTGCCAGCCGAAGCCCATCACCTTGACCAGAAATACTTCGACCAAGCGATGCCGCCGGATACTGTGCAGCGCCTCGCGTTCGCCTGCCGAGGTCAGCGCGATACCGCGATACGGCTCATGTTCGACGTAGCCTGCCTCTTTCAACCGCTGCACCATGCGCGTGATGGCAGGCGCGGAATGTCCGAGGGCGGTCGCCAGCGCCGAAGTCGAAATATACGGATTGTCGCCCTGATAGTAGGCAATGCGGTACGCCTCTGCCAAGTATTCCTGCATTGCGGCGCTCGCGGTCATTCACGCTCCTGTGGCAGTAATATTTATGATAATCATCATCAATATACCGCCGCACGGGGAGTTTAGCAAGGGTTAAATCATATTTTTCATTAGAGTGAGATTACTGCGGTAGGCGAAGCAAGTAATACACGAGCGCGTCGATGTCTGTGGGCTGCACATCGAAAATCAGTTGATGCGCGCCGGGCAGTTCAAAGACTTGGCGCAGTGTTGCCGCCGATCCGTCGTGGAAATACGGTGCGCTCATCCACAACCAGCGGAGCGTCGGCGTGTCGAATGCCGTCCCCGCCCGCTCGACCGTCGTGATGCCCGTGCCGACATCGTAGGGCTGCAAGTTCGTCCCCGCCGCCCCAACATGACAGTCGGCGCACCCCTGTGCGTCAAACACCTGCCGCCCACGACTGAACAGATCGGCGTCGGTGGTGTATGGTACGCGCGGCGGCGTCAAGCTGGCGAGGTATTGTGCCAGCGTGTCGAGGTCGAACGATGTACCCGCGTGCGGGACGCCCAACGGCGGGTTGACGCTCACTTCTTCGAGCAAGCCCGTCCCTGCTTGCAGGTCGCGAATCTTGAGTTCGGCGTCGGCGATTTCGTCCCACGTCCCCGACCAGTTGTACGGCACAGTCTCCGGCAGCGCGTAGAGCACGGGCGTATTGCGCGCGCCATCGGGGAAACCAAGCCATACGCGCCCGTCGGACATGCCGTCGAAGTGGCAGGTGGCACAGCTCATCTGGTGATCGCTGGCGAGGCGTGGATCGACCGCGCTGTGGAACAACTGCGCGCCGATTAGTTGATCAATCGGCATCGTCAGGTTGACAATCGGCAGCACATCTTCGATTTGCAGCGTCGTCGTGTTCAGCGTGGTGATTGTGCCTTCCAGCGCGCTGTGAATATACAGCAGCGTGTTATCGCGGTTGAGCATGATGCCGCGCGGGTTCGCATTGACCGGGATATTCGCCCGCGCCCGACCCGTGTTCAAGTCAATGATCGACACGTCATTGCTGCCCGCATTGGCGACATACAAACGCCGGTTGAAGCGATCCAGCGCGAGGGCGAACGGCATATTGACCGGACGATCCGCCGTATCCAGCGGGACTTGATCGGCAGGGAGCACGCGCAGATCGCGCAAATCCAGCACGTTGACCACCGGAAATGCCAGCGTGTCATAGGTCGGCGTGAGGTTCTGCGCGTTAAGGCGTGTTTGCGGCAGGTAGGCAAAGCCGCGCGAAATATCCAGTTCGAGCGCTTGGAACAGCGCCGTATCGACGCCCGTGCTCACCGTGTTGACGACGGTCAGCGTCGGCAGGTAGATCAGCGTGAGGTTTCCGCTCCACAGATGCGTCACGTAGAGGAAGTCGCCCCACAGCGCTAATCCGGCGGGCGCGTCTGGCACGTCGATCAACGTTTGCACGCGGGTGTTCACCAAGTTGACCAGCGCGATCTGATTGCTGCCCATCAGCGAGACGTAAGCGATCTCGCTGTTATTGGTGATGACGCCGTAAGGCAGTTTGCCCGCCCCGAAGTCAATCGTCGCGCTGACCGTGCGCGCCGCCATGTCGATGATCGACAGCGTGCCATCAAGGCGATTGGTGATGAGCGCGCGCGCGTCGTCGCTGGTGAGCGCCGCCGACCGGGGGTCGCGTCCGACCGGGATTTCCGCGATCACCGTGCCGAAAACCGGGACGACAATCGTCGCGGTGTTGTTGATCATATTGGCGGCAACCACCGTGCGCCCATCGGTCGCCAGCGCCATCGTGCCGCTGACGAATGCGCGGTTCACCCGTGCGTCGGGCAGCGCGTAGAGCGGGAGCGGCGTCGGGGTCGGCTCGAACTGCTGCGCCAGCGCTGCTGGCTGTATGCTGAGGGCGGAAAGCAGCACGAGCATCAGCGCAAGGGCAGTCACGAGGACTGAGGACTGAGGACTAAGGTTCATGCCAAGACCCTGTCGTCTATTTTTAGGCTGGTGCACATGAATAGCTTTCGATTTCGCCAAGACTCAGTCCTATTCAAAACTGACGAGGCGATCATGCAGGATGACAAACTGGCGGATCATCAACTGCCGGTCGCCGTCGGCATCCGTCCCGGTGACGTAGAAGGTCAGCACCTTCGTGTCGGACGCTCCCACGCCCCGTGCGCGCGGATCATTCTCCACATTCGGGAAATCGGCGATCAACTGCGGCGGGTTGAGCGTGTATGTGAAACTGCGCCCGAACATGCGTAGTTCGCCATCTTCGAGGATGTGACCGGGCAGCGTCAGCGTGTGGAAGACGCGGATATTCGTCCAGTCATCCGGCAGCACAAAGTTGAAGTTGTACTGAATTGCCACCGGGATCGTCGTGTCTTGCAAGTTGACGTTCCACGGTAGCTGGGTCGCGTTCGGCGGCACGACATAGAAGGCGAAGCGCCCGTCATCCGCGCCGACGACGCCGCCGCTGATCGGGTCGATGACGCCAATGGATGTCGCGCCCGCATAGCGCGCGGTGAATTCGACGGTCCACACGCCGAATTGATCGGCGCGGAACGAGGCTTCCGGCGCGAAAAAGTAGCCGATCTGGTTGGCGATCAGCGTGAACTGGAGGATTGTGCCGTCCGGGGCAGTGACCGTCACTTCGATGTCGGCGGGCAGTGCCGGGGCGACCTGCCCCGCGAGCGCGACCGTATCACCGTGCACGAGGATCGCGCCGGGACGAATGCCCGTCGGCAGCACGAACATATCGTAACTGGTATCGGGCAGGGTCAACACGGGTGCGCGTCCCGGCGGGATGATGCCGGAGTCGCGCTCATCTTCGACCACCGAGGCAAACGCCCCGTAGATCGCCGCCGTCGGTTCGGGCGTCGCGCGCCAGATCACGCCGCCGAACAGGAACATATAGTCGCCGTAGCGTTCGCCGCCGCTCCCCGCGCCGATTTGCAGGTTGTGCGGGTCATCCGACTGCCAGCCTAACGGCAAACCGCCGTCCACACCGCCCGCCACGAACTGGCGCACGCTGACCCCGGCGCGCACCGCGCTGATATAAGCGTAGGTCGAACCTGACGCCG
The DNA here is from genome assembly GCA_014879865.1 of Anaerolinea sp. Lineage (GTDB taxonomy): Bacteria > Chloroflexota > Anaerolineae > Aggregatilineales > Phototrophicaceae > Flexifilum. The sequence goes on along the minus strand of JACSRG010000777.1, from coordinate 12,586 downwards.
AATCGGGCGCGGACAGGTCGATCACGGGCAGTTCATCCAGCGCGGCAAGCTGGCGGTAGGGCACACCCTGCGCGGACTCGCCATCGGGCTGCGCCGCCAGCAGCGCGGATGCATACGCACCGCCTTGATCTTGCACGGTTAGCCCGGCATTCATGCCTGCCGTCGCCTCCGCGCCGATTAACGCCGTGTCGCCGCCGAAATACGGGAAGTTGAGGATCACGCGGTCAGGACGGATGCCGCCGACCACTTCGACGTACTGCTCAACCTCATACCATGCGCTGCGCACACCGCCCGTTTGATCGGGCAAGCCGCGCTCGCCATGCACGATCAGGCTGGCATTCGGCGACGCGATGACGCCCGCGCCGCGTAAACTCGCCGCCCACAAGCGCCCGGTGCGATCCCGGAAGCGCGCCTCATAATCGACCACGTATTCGCCGGGAGTCGTAAAGGTGTAGAACTGATCCGATGCTTGGAAGTAGCCGTAGCGGTTCGTCCGCCCATCGACGCGATATTCGATCAGGTCGCCGCCGTCGAGCGGGAAGACGCGCAGTCGCACATCGATATCCGCCGAGACCCCCGGCGCGATGATCATGCCGGGATTGAACGAGTCGCCCACCTCGAACGGTGTGCCGGGGAGCACTCCCGGCGTCAGATCGAGCGGTTCGGCGATGGTGACGTGATACGTCCCGCCGCCGGTGTAGCGGTTGCCCCACACATCTTCAATTTCCGCCATCAGCCGGATTTCGTAATCGCCGTACTGGTCGAAGATGTAATCGGTCAGGGCGGGGCTGCGGGTGGTCACGCCGTAAATATCGACGGGCGAGGTTGTGCCAAACCGCGTGCGCTCGTCAAACGCGGTGGAGCTAATGCGGCTCTGCAAAATCGGCGCTTCGCCGAGATCATCGACCGTCTGATTCGGCTTGGTCACGCTGACCGCCAGCCGTCCGCTCGGAAAGCTAAACGGGATGAGCGGTTCGCCCGTGTAGGTGTACAGGTTCGTCATCTGGTTGAGCAGCGACGGTTCGAGCGAGTACGTCCCCGGCGGCAGAATGTAGGCGTCGCTGTTCCAGCGCGTGCGGTTGGACAGCGCCGCGAAGGCGCGATCCTCGTCCGCCAGCACGCCGCGACTGCCGTCGCTCGGATCGTCCATGAACAGCGTCCACACCAAGCGCGCCGACTCGACACCGCCTACGCGGATCACAACCGGCAGCCGTGTGATCTGCTCGACGGGAGCGCTGGCGCTGTTCCATGCGGCGCGGCTGCCCTGCGGCGACTGCATATAGCCCGCGATCACCGGCACATACAAGCCCGGCGCGATGTCGTCGGGCAGCGGCAGCGACCAATCCAGCGGGAAGGTGATGCTCGCCTCGCCGCCGATCTGTTGGTAGGGGGCTGCCATGACATCGCCCAGCGCGACCATCGTCGTGAGGTTGTCGATTGCCAGACCGCTCGGGGTGCGGGCGGCTGACCAACCGTTGTTCGTGCCGATGTCGCCGACCGCCTGCGCCGCGCCACTCGACGAGTTCGCGCGCGCGACCGCGATGGGCTGCAAACCAACCAGCGCACCCAACCCGACGTCAGCGGGCAGCGCGGGTAGATTCAACTGCACATCCAGTTGGACGCTGAGCGTATCGCCTTGATTCAGGTCGAGCGCGTCGATCTGCCCCTGTGCCGACCAGATGGCGTCGCCGTCCGCCGTTCCTGCCAGCGTGAAGCGCGTCGCATCTAGGCTGCCGCCGGGGCGAAAGATACCGTCGTTTTCGTCCAAGCGCGGGAGCGTTAGCGTCAGCGGGAATTCGAGGAGGATCGCATCGAGCGCGTCGAAGAAGCTGACCGAATCGAGCTGAACGTTATCCGACCGGTCGGAGAATGAGAACGGGATACGCACTTCGAGCGCATCGGCTTGGCGCGCCGCAATGGTCAGCAGACCGAGATCGCGCTGTGACGGGTTGAGGCGGCGCAGCGTAGCGGATTGGCTCTGCGCCGGGTGGAAGCTCACGGCATAGTTGATGGCATCGACGGTGAAGCGGATTTCGGCGCGGGCGTATTCCGCCGGGAAATCGGTCAGGGAGACGTAGAGCGAGTCGGTGTTGCGTAGCGCCGACACCCCCGCGCCGAGCGCGCTGTCCGGGTAGCCCGACCAGTCGGCGGCGCTGCCATCGATGGCGAGGCGTGTCACCGGGAGGGAGAGGGGCGCGGCGGTCTGCGGGTACGCGCCGTAGAGGATCACGCCTTCGCCGCCGGGGAGCGATCCCAAGCGCCCGCGCTCGTTTTCGGGGACGCCCTGCGACCCCGGACTAATCCAGAAAGGGGTATTGCCTCCGCCGTAGATGCGCGTGCTGAAACTGCCGGTCACGCCCGTGCGCGCGTAAGTCGTAGCCTGCGTATATAAGTTGCGCACGACGACATAAGCATTCGGGAAAACCGCGCCAGCCGCCCCGGTAATGGTGACGAACCCGGCAGCGTCCGGCTCGGAAATGGCGATCAGTGCGGCAACCGGCGGATCACCGGGCTGCGGCACTGTCGTTTGAGCGAACACATCCCCGACGCTCAAGATTGTGGCGATGAGAATGACAAGCAGTCGGCGCAAGGCTGTACGCTCCGAGTCAAACGGAATTCGAACGGAGTATAGAAAAGCGCACGATGCTTGTCAAACTTATCGAACGACACCTGCCCGGATGTTGCGCAGCGACGAGAATCAGTTTCCGCCGGGCTGTGCGGCTTCGACCAACTCCGCCAGCACATCCAGCGGGACACCGCCGGGAACCACTCGGTCACCGAGCTTGACAAAGGTGGGTTCGCCCGCGCCGTACCGCACCATCACCGTCGGCGTGCCGGTGACTTCGTGCGTCTGGGCATAGCTCAAGTCGGCTCGCCACTGCGCCGCGTCGGACGAACACGTGAGCAGGTCTGCATAGCTCAGGTCGAGATCATCCGCGAGACGCTGCCCGATGGTCTGATCGTAGCTGCCTTCGGCGGCGTATTCGTAGTAGAGCGCGAACGCCTCCCAGAATGCGCCGGGCTGCGCGTTGTCCGCGCATTCCGCCAGCGACGATGCGAAGCGCGTGAGTTCGCCGCCTGCCGTTGCGACCGTGCGCATCTCGAACTGCGCTTGACCCGTCACCACGTAGTCGAGCAGGAACTGCTCCACCGTCTCATGGTAGACCTGACAGTGTGGGCACGCCCAGTCTGAATACACAATCAGCGTGATCGGGGCATTCGGATCGCCGAGCACGAACGCGCCGTCGGCGGTGCGCGACTGCGGCAGGCTGGCATACGGTACAGTTCCGGCGATCAGCGCGCCGGTTTCGCCGTTGATCGTCACGGTGAGCGCAAATGCGCCGGTCGCGGCGTCACCGAATCCACGCACGCGGGCAGTGTACGTGCCGGTTTCTTCCACTTCGTAGGTGATGCGGGCGGACAAATCGCCGCCGCGCGGGGCAGCGTCGTCGTTTGCCGTCACCAGCGCGCCCGACGGGTGATAGAGGAACAGATACGGGTCGAGATCGGAATCTGCCGCTGCCGCCGTGAGAACGACGGTCATCCCGGCTTCCAGTTCGAGTTCGTAGTCGAGCGCGGGGGTCTCGGCGGTCAGTTCGCCCTCAAACGTGGTGGTATCTTGGGCGAAGACCGAAAAAACGGACATCAGGCACAGCAGGGCGATGAAGGTCAACAGACGAATTCGCATCCGGTTTGTCACTCCTGAGCTAAAAAATCGAGCTTGCTAAAGTCATCGGGAACGGGTTTGCCTTGTTCTCTCAACACATCAATATAGAGGTCAATCGCCTCCTTGATGTTCGCCAATGCCTCAGCATGGGTTTTGCCCTGCGAAATACATCCGGGCAGACTCGGTACTTCTGCGATCCAATAGCCGTCTTCACCGGGATAAATCAATTCTTGTCGCATACTCAATCCTCCCTACGCTTTCATCCACACCTTGCGACTCTGCGCGGCGCGTTCGCGCACGGCGGCGATCTGCGCGTCCGTCACGGGCTGCTCGAACGAGCGGAAGCCGGACAGCCGGAAGCCGTGCCGATCCGCAATATTCCCGATTTCGAGCGCCTGTGCCACGCTGATCTCCTTGCCGATGGTGTAATCCTCGTAGCGCCCTTCGAGCGCCAGCGCCATTGTCTCCGCCATGCACGCATAGGCGTGGCGCGGCGGAAAGCCGAAATCGAAGTGGAAATCGGGCTGCCCCGGCACTTCGACCATGCCGCCCTCGATCACCAGCACGTCGTCGCGCTCGGCAGCGACCCGCTTGGAGACATCGCGCGGGCGGGCAACATCGCACACGACCGCCCCCGGCTTGAGGTGCTTCGGCTCGATCACTTCATGCACAGCGCTCGTCACGGTGAGGATCAAATCGGCGTCGTAGATCGCGCTCATCTGCGTGCTGACCGTCACATCCGCCGCCTTGCCTGCGCAGAGTTCGCGCACCGAGTCGAGCGCGTCGCTGCGCCGCCCGACGAGGATCAGCTTGGCGCTTTCGCCCGCCAGCATTTCGGCGCACGTCTTGCCAATCGTCCCGGTCGCGCCGACGACGGCAATCGTCGCCGCGCGCAGGTCGATATCCATGACGCGGGCGGCTTCGCGGATCGCCTCGACCGCCATCGTCACCGTGTAGCTGTCGCCCGTCGTGACCGGAATTTCCAGCCGATCCGCGATGGTTTTGCCCGCATCGCCGACCACCGACGTATACGCGCCCAAGCCGAGGATTTTCGCGCCGAGCTGTTCCGCCATGTGACCGCAGGCGACGATCTTGTCGTAGACCATGTTCACGGGCAGCGACATCATCGTCGGCGGGGTGTAGGGCGCGGCGATCAACCAGCCCTTGAGTTCACGCCCGGTGCTGATCGAACGAATCCCCTCGATCTGCGACAGGTAGACCGGGGGGAAGAAGCGCGAAAAGAAATTGATTTGCGGTTCGGTGAGGAGTTTCCCCAGAAGGGGATATTTGCGGGCAACGTCTTTCTTGATCTGGATCGGGTGAATGATAAACGCGAACGTGTCGTCTACCAAGAGTCCCATTCTTCCTCTCGCGTCTTTTCATCAGGACGCGGATAATGCCGTTTGTGCGTGGTCTTGCCGCCGACGAAATGGTGATCGCTTTCCTCGAAGGTCACGCTGCGGCTGATGACGCGCCGCTGCGGCGAGGCGACCATCACCACATCCGATTCGATCATGCGTCCGGGGAACATCACCATGCCGGCACCGATGCGGCAGTTATGCCCGACGGCGCTCCCCAGCACCACCTGACCGACTTCTTCCAGTTCGCCGTCGATGTTGGCGGCGCGGATCGGTCGCTGTTCGAGCAGGTTGAAATCGGTGAAGGTGCTGCCCGCGCCGACAAAGCTGTTCCGCCCGATGACGCACATCTGCAAGCAGGTGTTCTGGGCGACAATCGTGTTTTCCATGACGGCGGTGAGGTAGAGCGAGGCGCGGAAGGGCATAAAGCAGCCGTTGCCGATAGAGGACATCATCATCACGCAGCCGTCGTCCAGCGTGACATTGTCGCCAATGGTGCAGTTGTCGATAAACACGCCGGGTCCGATGCTGCAATTCTCGCCGATGTAAGCGGGACCCGTGATCACGGCGGTCGGGTGGATAGTCGTGCCTTTGCCGACCTTGACGACCGCCGAGGTCGAGAGAAGCTGGCGCTGCTCGATGACCGCCTTCCACAGCAGATTGAGCGTGAACAGGTTATGCCCTTTGACGTAGCGGTCAAAGCGGCTGCCGCGCCCGAACAGCCCGTAAATGATGCTGGCGAAATAGACGTGTACCCAGCTCTCAATCGAGACGATGGCGCGCAGCGGCGCGTAGTGCGTCAGGTCGCCCTGTTCCATCGTCATAAAGTCGGGGACGCTGTAAAAGCCCATCTCTTCGGCGTCGCCGGGGATGACGATGGGCAGCACGTCATTGGTGTACCCGGCGGGGAAGTACCACAAATCCGCGAGGCAGATTTCGCGCCCGCTGGCATCGACCGTGCGCTCGAAGCCGCGCGCCAGCGGCAGGGTGTACGTGCGGAAAGCGGGATCATCCGCCGGGATGGCGGCGCGGCACGCCTGTTTCGATTTCAACGCCGCGCGCATGAAGTAGTCGAGGAATTCGTCGTCGAACCAGAGGCTGTCGCGGTAGACGAGAGCCGGTCCCTGCACCGTGCCGAGTTCGCGGCGGCTGTTGAACGTGCCGCCGAGGTCGGGCGCGACCTTGAAATAGCGCACGAACATCTCTTCGTGATGCAGCTTGAGATTCTTGATGCCGATGGTCAGCAGGCTGGCAGGCTGATTGAACGGCGGCACATGGCGGGTGTCTTCAATAATGTAACGACGCATTTTTGGGACTTTCAACTATGGTATAAGAAGTCGCGGACTGCCGCGTGGAAGCGCTCCGACTCGTCCATCATCGGGAAGTGCCCCGATCCCTCGAACAGCTCGACCTTGCTGGTCGGCGCACTTTCTTGCAGCACCTTCCACTGACCCGGATCGACGATGATGTCCTTTTTACCATAGATGCCCAAAATCGGCATATGCAGTTCGATGAGCCGTGAGCGCAGATCAGTTTCGCGCAGCGTGCCGATGCTCTCGAAGAAGGGGGCGGCGGTGATCTTGGCGGCGTCGTTGGTGAGCATCGAACCGAGTGATTTGCCGTCTTTCGCCATCAAGTAGGCGTAAGCGCGCAAAAACGGCACAAAGCCGCGCTGGAAAGCATTGTAGAGCACGGGCGTCGTCTGCCCTAAGCCGACCCACCCGCGATACCCCGCCAGCTTGAGCAGCGGGCTGAGCGATGCGCCCTGAACCGGCGACCCGACGACGATCACCTTGACGACTTTTTCGGGGTGACGCAGCGCGGCGCTGAGGGCGACCGTCCCTCCCATCGAGTGCCCGACCAGCGGCGCTTTGACGATCCCCATGCGATCCATGAACGAATCGACCATGAGGACAAAGTTGTTGACCGAGAATTCTTCGGCTTGCGCGCCGGAATCGCCGAAGCCGAAGAAGTCGAGCGCATACAGGCGGAACTCTTTACCGAGCAGTTCAATCGTATTACGCCACAGTGCCCACGAGTTCAACCAACCATGCAGAAGCAGTACTGGTCTTCCGCGTCCGTAGGCTTCATAATGCACAATTCCTTGTTCGGTGACCAGACTAGCCACAATCCCATCCTCTGACGCGGGCGGCTTAGCGCGACGGCGATGCCTACGGTTTAACTCTCCATTTCCTCAAGGATCGAGTAGAGGAGTTCGAGCAGCACGGTTTTGACGCTTTCTTTGTCGCGGGCGACGCACGGCAGCAGCTTGACGCCGTCTTCGATGCGCAGCGCGATGCGCAGGTCGTCCGTGTTCCACGCTTCGCCAGCGTCCTGCTTGTTCGCGGCGACGACATACGGCGTGGGCGCATAGGCGCGGAAGGTTTCGAGGATGCTTTTGGCTTCTTTGAAGGTTTCCGGCTTGGTGCTGTCCACCATGACGACAAACCCGAGCATACCCTCGGCGAGGATTTCCCACATGAAGTCGAAACGGCGCTGACCCGGCGTGCCGAACAGGTAAAGCACCAGATCGTCGTCAACGGTGATACGACCGAAGTCCATTGCCACCGTCGTAGATTCTTTTATCGCGCGTTCGGCGTCCGACGAAATGCCGCGCTCGGTTGTCACCACATCGATCTCGCTGATCGAGCGAATAAACTCCGTCTTGCCGGAGCTAAACGGACCCGTAATCACCATCTTGACTGTTTGCATAGCCTTTTCCGTCTTCCAGATGAGTTCCGCTAGTAAAGTTAGATGGATCGAATCTTATCGATCAGCTTGTTGACAACGGTCTTCTGCACGGGCGGCGCTTTACGCGGCGGGGGCTGCATTTTGCCGCCTGCCGACGCCGGCATCTCCGCCGGGCGTATGACTTCGACTAATCCGGCTTGCTCCAAACCGTACACGATGCGCCGGATTTCGATTTCTGACATGTTGTTGGCTTTGGCTATCTGCCGGATGGTGTTCTTGGGGTTGACGAACGACACCACGCGCCATTCTTCGACGCTGAGGTGAATGCCTTTGAATTTCTCGCGCGGGTTATCCGGGAACTTGAGCGCCATATCCAAGTTCGGCAGATGCGCGTTGAGTTGTTCGATCTCTTTGATGCGGCGCGCGCCCTCAATGATCACGTTTTCGAGGTCAATCGGGACGAGGATGCGATCTGTGCTTGGCAGCGAGTTGTCCTCGAAGCGAAACGGGCCTTCCGACCAGCCGAGCAGGTTATACACCACATCCAGCGTATGCTGCTGGATGCTGGTGACGATGTCGCGTTGGGTGACGTAGTTGGCGTTAATCAGGAGGAGCGCCAGCGCTTTATCCGACGTGTTTTTGGCGCGTTCGCGGATGATGCGCGCCTGCTCGTCTGTCAGCTTGCCCGCCTTATTCAATACCGAGACGAGGTTGCCATCCTGACCACCGAGCGCCGCCATGATCAACTTGCCGACCTTGAACGACACCCGCGCGCGTTCTTTCCCCGGCATCATCTTATCGTTGCCGACGGCATCTTTTTCGCCAGTCTTGACCCCATCGTAGATGGACAGCGTCCCGGTTTTGCCCGCGAGGTTGATCAAATTTAGCAGTTGAGTTGTACTAAAGTCGCGTAGATTGCCCTGAAGCGGCATAACTGCCCCCTACCCTGTGGAGTCGTTGGCAAAACGGACGATTGCCGTCAATATACATGATGTTAGAACGCGCTGCAACCGCCTCGTGTGGTTGTCACTGACCGTTTTCCCGCATACATTGTAAACTAGGACAGGGGTCAGAACAATTGAGCCTAGAAAGTCGAGACGAATGTCCCAACGCATCCTAGATATGGGTATCCAAGCGATCCAAGCGGGCAGCAAAGCCGAGGGCGCGCGGCTGATCCGCATCGCCTTGAAGCGCGATCTGCCGAACGAAATCCGCGCGGTGGCGTACCTGTGGCTGGCGGAAACGACCGACGATCCGCAGGTCAAGTACGCGCATTATGCCGAAGCGAGCGCCCTTGACCCGAACAACGCCGAGGCACGGGGGCGGCTCGCCGCGTCGATGAACGCGCGTTTGCCCTCGAACCCGTACAACACCGGGGCGTATACGCCGGGCATGACTCAGCCGGTCGCTCCCCAGATCACCGGGATGCAGCCTCCGATTACGCCTCCAGTTACGCCTCCGGTTACGCCGACCGCGCAGCCGACAGGCGCGTTCAACATCGCGGATGCGCTCGGTCATATCATCGGTGGGGCAAACGGCGCGGGGACGGGCTTCTTCATCACGGCGGACGGCTTGATGGTCACGACGCGCTACGTCGTCGGCGGGCTGGAACGCGTGACGGTCGAACTGCACGTCGGGCGGCAGGTCAACGCGACGGTCATCCGCTCGTATCCCGATCTCGATCTGGCGATCCTGTACGTCGAGCATCGCCCGACCAGCCTGCTGCCGATCACGCCGCTGCTGCGTGTGCCGGACGACGCTCAGTTGTACGTAGTCACGTATGACGGCGAAATGTTCCAAGTGCAGCAGCGACCGACACGGCGCGTCATGTCCGCGCATTGGATTCCGACCAACGCGGCGCGCATTGCGGACGCGGGCGGCAACCCGATCTTCGACGAGCGGAATTACCTCGTCGGCATGATGACGCGCAACGTCAGCCGCGCGTCGAATCACCTGTTCGGCGTGCACATCAGCGCGATCCGCCGCTGTGTGGATGAGGTCATCCAGACCAGCCGCGAACCGCGCAAATACTGCCCGAACTGCGGGACGAGCAGTCGTGCGCTCGGCGCGGGTTTCTTCTACTGCGAAGCGTGCGGCGGGATTCGTCCCGAAACAGCGCGAGCGCAGCGCTATCACATGCCGCAAGCCGACGTGTTTTACCAGCAGGGGAATGTGCGCTGTGTCCACTGCGGCGCGCCGGCAGGCTTTCACGCGGGGCGCTGTTTGCGCTGTGGGCGGACGCAGGGGTGAAGCAAAGCAATTAGCAGTTAGCGGGAAGTGCTTCGTATTCGGCTAAATGCTAATTGCCAATTGCTAACGGCTAACCGTTGATCGCTTGAAGCTACAGAAGCTACAAAGGAAAACTCATGTTTGGACGCGGAAAGAAGCAGAACCAACCGCGCGTCGATAACCACGCCGCGACGGTCGAATCGATCTTGCTGCAAATCGGGATTGACCCGGTACAGGCGCGCATGAACACGCAGGATGGCTACGGTTGGAACTTTCGGCGCGGCTCAGCGCTGATCGAAATCTACATCTCGCATCAAGATACGACGGGGTTTTTGCAGGTGCTGTCGCCGATCATCTACCTGCCCGCGACCGGACTGCTCCCGCTGTACCGTCACCTGCTCGAAGTCAACTTGCAGCTCACCAACGCGGCGCTCGGCGTGTACACGGATACGGTCTACGTGTTCAGTGAACGCCCGCTGGAAGGGCTTGATCCGGTCGAGGCGAACAATATCATCAATATGGTGGCGAACTACGCCGACGACCTCGACGATAAGCTGGTCGCCGAGTTCGGCGGACGCTTGTACGGGCGGATTTAGAAATAAAGTTGAAAGTAAAAAAATACCGGCAGTGCCCTTGTCGTTTACTTTCCACTTTCAACTTGTACTCAGGGATGACTACGCTATGCGGATACTGCTTTTTGGTTTTGGATCGCGCGGGGATGTTCAGCCGCTCGTCGCGCTTGGTAAGGGCTTGCGTGAGGCAGGCTATGAGGTATCGGTTGCTGCCGCCCGTGACTTCCGCGCATGGATCGAGGGCGAAGGCTTGACCTACGCGCTGATCAACGTGGACATGGAAGCCGCCATGCAGTCGGAGATCGGCAAAAATTGGCTTGGTGGCAGCAATAACTCCCGCGCTGAGATGCAGGCGATGAAGCACATGGCGGATACGTTTGCATCCTCGGTGAGTGACGACATTCTGGCGATGCTGCCGGAGGTCGATGTCGTGGTCAGCGGCGTGCTGACGATGGAGTCGCTGGCGACGGCGGCACGATTCTACGGCAAGCAGTACTTACTCGGCTTGACCGCGCCGTTTGCGCCGTCTGCAAGCGGGAGCGCCGGTATGCAGGCGCTGCTGCCCCGGTCAACCAGTCCGATCAACCGCTGGTGGGGCTATGCCATCGAGGCGTTTCTCTATGGCGTGCTGAAAAACGTGTCCGTCACGATGCGGACGCGGCTCAAGCTGCCGCCGCCCACGCGCGCCGACTTTCTGCGCGCCATCAACCAGACGCCGACGCTGCTCTCCGCGAGTCCGCTCGTCGTGCCGCCGCCGCCGGATTGGGGCAGTCACATCCGCGTGACCGGCTACTGGTTCGACGCCGCGCCAGTCGATTACCAACCGCCCGCCGATCTGAGTGCCTTCTTGGAAGCGGGCGAACCACCCGTGTATATCGGCTTCGGCAGTATGTCCAACCGCGATCCGCAGGCGACGACGCGCTTGCTGCTCGACGCGCTCAAGCAGTCGGGGCGGCGCGGCGTGATCCATTCCGGGTGGGCAGGACTGCACGCCGAGGATGTGCCGCCGGATGTGCTGCTGGTCAAGCATGTACCGCATGACTGGCTCTTCCCGCGTACGGCGGGGGTCATCCATCACGGCGGCGCAGGGACGACGGGCGCGGGTTTGCGCGCGGGCGTGCCATCGGCGGTGGTCGCGCATATCGGCGATCAACCGTACTGGGGACGCCGCATCCATGAGTTAGGCGTCGGCGCAGCGCCGATGCGCCGCCACGAACTGACGGCGGAACGCCTCGCCGCAACCATTCGCGCACTGACCGGCGACGCGGCTGTCAGCGCCCGCGCCGCCGCCTTCGGGGAACGAATCCGCGCCGAAGACGGCGTCGGGAACGCGGTCAAAGCGCTAGGGGAAGTTGTGCGCCGTTAGACGAACTCGGTCGTGTCGCTGCGCTTGGGTTTCTCCACCACGACAGTGTCCGGCGTTTCGCAATTGTTCCAACCGCGCCACTCGTTCTTCATCTTCTCACGCATGTTCTGGCGGAAGGTGCTCCATTCTTCAGGGGTCTTTCCGCCCCGGCTCATCGGGCGGAAGAAGAAGAAAAACGCGCCGATCAGCAGCAGCGGAATCCACAGCCCCGTCTTGAACAGCAGCATCAGCATGAACAAGCCGAAGAACAGCGCGAAAATCGGCAGCAGCATGAAGCCGAACGGGCGTCCCATCCCGTGAAAGCGCGGGTTTGTGTGCATGTGGTGATGGTGTCCCCAACTGTGATGTCTGTGATGATCCATGTTCCTCATTCTCCTCAATTACATCGTGTTTCAAGAGTATGTACGTGAGAGCGAGGCAGCGCGTTGCGCGCAAATGGCGGGAACTAATCGAATAGGCAGGTACTCCCCTAAAGACTAGGGGGCAAAACTCACCTCACCCCTAAATCCCCTCTCCACGTGGAGAGGGGGCTGGGGGTGAGGTTAATTACGTGGATCGCACCCGCTTGATCAAATCGCGCGCATCGCCGATCAGCGGCATGAGGAATGCACTGATAGCAAGCACGAGCGCCATGTACGGCGCGAACTGGTCGATGTGCTGCGCTGCCGTGCCCTGAAACGGGTCGGCGGGGCGGGTGTAGAGC
>JACSRG010000319.1 GCA_014879865.1 Anaerolinea sp. | reverse complement strand
GGCGTCGCTGCATTCGCTGCGCTCAAAAGCGAATGGGATAGTCTTTTCGCGCGCGCGGGCAGACCACATCAGCTTTTTCAATCGCATGTGCTGCTTGCTATGCTGCAAGAAGGCGAAAGCGTGCCGATTCGCAAACTGGTCGAGATGGGCTTCAATGTCAACCAATGGTTGCAGCGCCTGCTGACCGAAGCCTACGAGAAGGAACTCGCCGCCAGCCCGATGATCTCGGACGCGGACGACGACCTATTCGACGACATGGACGAATTCATCTTCGAGGAGTCGTCGCTGCAAGACTCGCTCGAACTCGACCCGCCGTCGAAAACTTCCGGGCGCACGCCGCCCACCCCGCTGCTCGACAAGTACGGGCGCGATCTGTCAGCGCAGGCGGCGGGCGGCAAGCTCAGCCCCGCAATTGCCCGCGAACGTGAGATTCGCGCCGTCGCCCGCACCTTAGCCCGCAGCAAGAAGAATAACCCGCTGCTGCTCGGCGATGCGGGCGTGGGCAAAACGGCAGTGGTCGAAGGCTTGGCATATGCCATCCACGATGGGACAGCGCCCAAATCGCTGCTCAACCGCCGCATCGTGCAGATCGAGATCGGCACGCTGGTCGCCGGGACGAGTCTGCGCGGACAATTCGAAGAACGGTTGATCGGCATTGTCGAGGAAGCCGCGCGCGCGGGCAACGTGATCCTGTTCATCGACGAGATTCACACCATCGTCGGCGCGGGCGACACCATTGACAGCAACCTCGACGCCGCGAACATCCTCAAACCGGCGCTGGCACGCGGTGAGATCAACTGCATCGGCGCGACCACGCACGAGGAATATCGCCGAGCCATCGCGCAAGACCCCGCGCTGGATCGCCGCTTCCGCCCCATCGACATCGAAGAGCCGAGCGAAGCCGACACGCTGACCATCCTCACCGGGCAGCGCAAGCGGTTAGAGACGCATCACGGCATCACCATCCGCCCGGAGGCGCTGGAATCGGCGGTGCGCCTGTCGGTGCGCTACCTGCCCGATCGCCGCCTGCCGGACAAGGCGCTCGATCTGCTGGATGAAGCGTGCGCCCGCGTGACGATCCGCACGCACAACGACGAGGAAGCCGACGCCAAGAGCGCCGAAGAAGTGCGCGTGGAAAACATCGCCGCCGTGCTGTCGGAATGGACAGGCATCCCGCTCAACGAGCTGACGAAAGACGAGAAACGCCGCCTCGCCGAACTGGAAAAGACGCTGTTCAAGCGCGTGATCGGGCAGGACGAAGCCGTGACCACCGTCGCCGATGCGATCAAGACGGCGCGCGCGGGCTTGCGTGACCCGGATCGTCCGATTGGCGTGTTCCTGTTCTTGGGACCCTCCGGCGTCGGCAAAACGGAACTGGCGCGCGCGCTGGCGGACTTCCTCTTCGGCAGTGATGAGGCGATGCTCCGGCTGGATATGTCGGAGTTCCACGACGCGCACACCGTCGCCCGCTTGATCGGCGCGCCGCCGGGCTACAAAGATACGCAGCGCGGCGGTCAACTGACCGACGGACTGCGCCGCCGTCCCTATACCGTCGTGCTGCTGGACGAAATCGAGAAAGCCGCGCCGGAAGTCTTCGACATCTTCCTGCAAGTCTTCGACGAGGGACGCTTGAGCGACGCGCATGGGCGCTACGTCGATGCGCGCAACGCGGTCTTCATCATGACGAGCAACATCGGCACGGAAGACACCGGTAAGGGGATCGGCTTCACCGACGAAATGCGGATGCCTGACTACAACGCGCACCTGCATCGCTACTTCCGCCCGGAATTCCTCAACCGCGTCGATGAAGTCGTCGTCTTCCGCCCGCTGTCCGAGACGACCCTGAGCCGGATTCTGGATCGCCAGCTTGATGAACTGCTCAACCGGCTGCACGAGCAGAACCTGTCGATCACGCTGACCGACGCCGCGCGCGACCTGATCCTCAAGAAGGGGCACGATCCGATCAACGGGGCGCGTCCGCTGCGCCGCGCCATCGAACGACTGCTCACCCGCCCGTTAAGCACCAAGATTCTCGAAGATGCGTTCCTGCCCGGCGATACGATCATCGTGGACGTCGGGGAGGATCGACTGCGCTTTGAATCACAGGCAACCCGGCAATGATGCTCCCCCCTGTTCCACAGACCGGGCGTAAATCCCCGGCTGTCCCGGACGCGGCGCGCTTGCTGCGCCGGGAACACCCGCAAGATCACCGCGACCTCTTCGCCAACGACCCCAACGCCGAAGTCCGGCAGTTGGGGCGGCTGGCGCTGCGCCGCAGCGAGGTCGATGACTGCTTCGCACTGGGCGATCTGTGTGCGCGCCTGTCGCTCACCAAGTCGGATCGACTGCTGGTGTTCTACGTCGGCAAAACCCTCCTCGCCTACCGCCTCGCCTTGAGCCGCGCCAACAGTTCCATCGACCGGACGATGGCGCTTAATGCGCTCGATCTGTACACCAATTGGCTGATCGACGTGGCGCGCATCAATCCGCTGCGCAAAAACATCGCCGTCGTGCTGTGGGCGCTGGCGGGCGAAGACGACGCGGATGACGACACCGCCCTGCTCGAAGACGGCGCGGCGCTCGACACGCAGTTGATCAACGAACTGCTGACGGCATATCGCGGCAGCCCGACCGCCGCCGAAGCCGCTGTCATTGAGCGCGCATCAGCACCCACCCTCCGTGACGCGGTGCTGGACGACCACACCGTCGTCGATTCACACGCGCCCGCCGGAATCAGCGATCTCACGTCGGATGTCACCCGCGCCGACGATGCCGTCTCGCTGCCGCCGGAACTCGACTCGTATGTCAGCGAGACGCGTGCCGACGATCACGTCTGGAACGTGATCCCGTCGGTCGAAGAAAACCGCGTGCCGCGCGTCATCCCGACGCCGCCGGTCGTCCGGCGCACGCGTGTGCGTGACGAGAGCGATACTTACGACATCGGCGACCGCATCGCCGACCGCTTCGAGGTCGTGCAGGTCAAGCGCGGCGGCATGGGCGTCGTCTACCTGTGCTATGACCGTGAACAGCGTGACGCCGTCGCCCTCAAAACCTTCCAGACGCGCTTTCTCGATAACGAACGCGCCGTCCGCCGCTTCATGCAGGAGGCGGTGACGTGGGTGCGCTTGGAAAAACACCGCTACATCGTCGCCGCCAAGCTGGTGCAGAACATCAACGGGCAGCCGTACATCCTGCTCGAACATGTCAGCGGACCCGAAGGCTTGGACGCCGATCTGCGCAGTTGGATCGACCACAAACGGCTGACGCTCGAACAATCCATCGAATTCGGGCTGCACATCGCGCTGGGGATGCAGCACGCGACTCAGCGTGTGCCGGGGTTGGTGCACCGTGACCTGAAGCCCGCCAACATCCTTGTGACGCATGACCGCAGCGCCAAAGTCACCGATTTCGGCTTGGTGCGTTCGCTCGACGCCGACGATCCGCGTTTCATCAGTGAGGATGAGACCAGCAGCGGCGAACCGCTGACGCGCGCGGGCGCGATCATCGGGACTGCGCCGTATATGTCGCCGGAACAGTGCCGCTCCGCCGAGGTCGATTTGCGCTCGGATATTTACTCGTTCGGCTGCCTGCTCTACGAGATGCTGACCGGACAGCATATCTTCCCGATCAAGAAGTTCGAGGCGTGGATTCACGCGCACCTTGACGAAACGCCCGCGCTCAACGGGCTGGACGATGCGCTGCCCGAACTGCGTCTGCTGCTGCTGACCTGCTTGGCGAAAGACCCGCAAGATCGTCCGGCGACGTGGAGCGCGGTAGTCGAGCAGTTGATCGCGATCTACACGATGGTGACGGGTGCGCCGCCCGTGCTTGAAATCAGCGGGCAAGAACTCGCCGCCCGTGACTTGATGGACAAGGGCTATTCGCTGACCGAACTGGCGCGCTACGACGAAGCGCTCGAAGCGTATGATCGCGCGCTGGCGCTCCAACCGAACTATGCGTGGGCATGGTCGCGCAAGGGGCGCACGCTCCGCTTGAGCGGACGCCTGCCGGAAGCGCTCGCCTGTTACGACGAAGCGCTGCGCATCCAGCCGAATAATGCGTCGGCGTGGAAGGGCAAAGGCATCGTCTATGAAAAACTCGGCGAGATGGACAAGGCGCTCGACTGTCACCGCAAGGCGAACGAACTTGACCCGCAAGATGCGTGGAACTGGGCGAATCAGTCTGACATCCTGCGCGGCATGGGTCGGTTGAGCGACGCACAAGCCCTGCTCGAAAAGGCGCTCAGCATCGACGCGGAACACGCCGAAAGCTGGGCGAAGCTCGGCTTGGTCTTGCGCGATCTCGGACAGCTCGCGCAGGCGCTCAACGCCTACCAGCAGTCGGTCAGCCTCAAGCCGACCTATGCGTGGGCGCAAAACGGCTTGGGCATCGTCCTCAAGATGATGGGCGATCAAAAAGAGGCGCTGCTGGCGTTCAAGCGCGCCACGCGCTACGACCCGAAAGAAGTCTGGTACTGGTATCACATGACCGATCTGCTGGTGGAGATGCGCCAGTACGACGAAGCGCTCGCCCCCGCGCAGGAAGCCGTGCGCGTTGACCCCAAACATGCCTTTAGCTGGGCGAAACTCGGTCAGGTCATGCGCTATCTGCGCCGCCCTGATGAAGCGCTCAAGGCGTATGACCGCGCCATCGAACTGCAATCGGATTACGCATGGGCGCTCAACGGCAAAGGGATCGTGCTCGAACAGTTGGGACGGCACGAGGACGCCCTCGAAGCCTACCGGCGGACGACCGAGATCGCGCCGGGGGATGTGTGGCACTGGTACAACCTCGGCAACGTTTACGCGCTGCTCGGTCGCTATGACGACGCGCTGCCGATCCTCGAACAGGCGACGAAAGTCAACCCGAACCACGCCCGTACATGGGCGCGCATGGGTAACGTGCTGCGTCAGCTTGGACTGCCCGACGCCGCGCTGATCGCCTATGACCGCGCGGTGACGCTCCAACCGGATTACGCGTGGGCGTGGAACGAGCGCGGCATCACATTGGAGAAGTTAGGGCGGCACACCGACGCACTCGAGTCGTACCGCCATGCGACCGCCGCCGCACCCGAAGACGCGCTCTATCTGCTCCAGCAGGCGGATAATCTGCTGGCGCTCGATCAGGTTGGGCAGGCAGCAACCCTGCTCGAACGCGCGCTGCAAACCGAAATCAAGAACGGCAAGCTGTGGGCGAAACTCGGTCAGGTCTACCGCCGCATGAACAAACACGAGGATGCGTTACGCGCCTACGTGCAGGCGACCGATCACGAGCCGAATTACGCGTGGGCGTGGAACGGGCGCGGTTTGACGCTGGCGGCGCTCGGACGCTACGACGACGCGCTGATGGCGTTCCGCAAGGCGACCGAACTCGATCCGGTCGATGTGTGGTACGGCTACAACCTCGGCGAGACGCTGGTCACGCTCGGACATTTCCGCGCCGCCGCCGAAACGCTGGAAAAGTCCACGCGCCAGCACCCCGAACATGCCGAGAGTTGGGCGAAACTCGGTCAGGCGTATCGCCGCCTCGACCAGCACGCGGACGCCCTCAAAGCCTATGACCGCGCGCTGGCGATCAACGATCACTACGCGTGGGCATGGAACGGGCGCGGCTTGGCGCTCGAAGCGTTGAGCCGCCGCGAAGAAGCGCTCGCCAGCTATGAACGCGCGCTGGCGGAAGACACGAACGTGATCTGGTATTACACCAACCTCGTCGATCTGCTGCTGGATATGGGCAAGAAGCGCGAAGCGCTCGCCGCTATCGAGCGCGCGACGGCAGCGCTGCCCGACAACCCGACCGGATGGGCGCGGCGCGGTCAAGTCCTGCGGCGCTTGAGCGACAACCGGAAAGCGGTCGAAAGCTACCGCCGCGCCATCGAGATCGAAGGGGCGTATGGCTGGGCGTGGAACGGCTTAGGCTTGGCATATGCCGCGCTCAACCAGTGGGACGACGCGCTGACTGCCTATGCCGAGGCGGTCAAACATCACCCGGACGACGCGTGGTTCTGGCATAATTACGGCGACGCATGGATGATGACCGAAAATTACGAGCGCGCGGTCGACGCCTTCGAGCGCGCATTGCGCATCGATCCCGGTCACGAACCGACGCGCCGCAAGCTCAAGCAAGCACGCGATCACTTGGACAGCGAGAGTTAACGGCGATGGACAAAGAGATTACGATAACGTTTATGAGCGGACCGCTCGACGGGCGGACGCTGCGCTTCGAGCAACCGGAGATCGGCGACGAATTGGTGATCAACATCGGGCGGCGCGAAGGCTGCGATGTGCATCTGCCCTTCGATAATCAGGTATCGCGCCTGCACGCCCGCGTCGGCGTGGTCTGCGCGCCGATCACGGCGACCGAGTCGGTCAGCGAGCCGTTTTTGCTCTCGTTCTGGCTGGAAGACATGCACAGCCGCAACGGAACCTACTTAGAACGCGACAAGCAGCCGATGCAGGGGCGCGTCAGTCTGCGTCCGGGGTCGCTGTTCCGCATCGGGCGCACATGGATGCGACTGGACGAACCACTGTCTTTGTAGTGACGAGTGAAAAGTTGAAAGTTGAAAGTGAAAGCCAAAGCATTGTTGGTTCTTACTTTAGACTTTCAAATGTCTTTCTGTTGAACGTGGGAGACGAGCTGGCGCTGCTTTCTACTTTTCACTTTCTACTTTCAACTATCTTTCTTTTGAGGCTTGCTATGCACACCGAAACCTTCACTACCCGCGATGGCGTCAACCTCCACACCGTGCGCCTGCTGCCCGACAGCACGCCGAAAGCGACGGTGCTCGTCGTGCATGGCTATGGCGAACACAGCGGACGCTACGCGCATGTCATGACCTCGCTGGCAAACGCCGGGTACGCTGCTTACGCGCTCGATCACATCGGGCATGGTCGCAGCGAGGGTCTGCGCGCCTTCATCGACAACTTTGACATTCCCGTTACGCACTTGAAGGAATTCAAGGATCGCGTGGTGGCGCAGCAGCCCGACGGCAAGCTGTTCATGCTCGGTCACAGCATGGGTGCGCTGATCTCGCTGGCGTTCACGCTCCGCTACCAGCCCGATCTCGACGGTTTGCTGATCTCCGGCGCGCCGGTCAACGCAGACGCGAACGTGAGTCCGGTGATGGTACAGCTTGGTTACATCCTGAACCGCATCGTGCCCCGCTTGCCGCTGCTTGCGCCGGGTGGAACGAACATCCTATCGACCGATCCGGCAGTGGGCGAAGCCTTCGCCGCCGACCCGCTGTGCTATAACGGCAGTATGCGCGTCGGCTTGGGCGTGGCGCTCAACGAAACGGCGAAATCCGTGCGTGCCCGTCTGCCCGAACTCACGCTGCCGATCCTGATCATGCACGGCGAAGCCGACACGTATGTCAACCCTTCCGGGAGCAAACTCGCCTACGAACAGGTCAAATCGAAGGATCGCACGCTCAAGCTGTATCCCGGCATGTACCACGAGATCATGAACGAACGCGACAAGGCAGTCGTGCTCGGTGACATCGTCACATGGCTCGATCAACACAGCTAGTTCGCTGGCTAACAGCCGCCCTCCTGATCCCGATCTTCATGGTGGCAATCCTCGGCATTTTCACGCGCCTGATGGCAGACGACTACTGCTACGGGTCGAGTCTGCGCGCCTTCGGTCTGGTCATGACCCTCGAGACCTACTATCAGACGTGGTTCGGGCGGCTGACGCAGATCATCGGCGCGAGCGTAGGCAGCGCCATTGGCGTCCCGTTCGCCGCGACCTTCCCGGCTATCCTGCTGATCCTCTGGCTGATCGCCGCGTGGTTCGCCGCCCGCGAGATCGCGCTGCTGCTGCGCTGGCGCATCCCCGCCGCGATCCCCGTGCTGATCGTCGCCACGACGCTGGCAGGGACGCCGCAGCTTCTCCATTCGCTCTACTGGATTTCGGGCGTCTTCCCGTACACCGTGCCGCTCGTGCTGATCACCGCGCTGGCGGGGTTAATCGCGCGTGCGGCGCGGCGGGGGCGCGCATCTGTGCCGGAGATCAGCGCGGCGGCGCTGCTGGCGTTCTTCGCCGTCACGTCGAGCGAACCCGCCGCCCTGCTGGTGATCGGGTTGTTGGGGCTGGCGGGGGTGGCTTGGCTCGTCCAAACTCAATTTCCACGATTCCTACGGAACGATGTAACTAAACCCCCGTCCCAACCTTCCCCCGAATTCGGGGGAAGGCGCAAACACACGGTTTCCACTGCTCCCCAAACGCCGACGGGGGCGCAAACACGATTCCGCTTGCGCCCCTCCCCGAAGGGGTGGCGTCTGCTGTTATTCTCTCTCGCTGCCGCGTTGATCGCCTTCGTCATCCTGCTGCGCGCGCCGGGGAATACGCTCCGGCAGGACTTGTTCGCCGGGACGCACGCGCCGATTCCGCTGTTCACGCAGTCCTTCGTCTACGCTTCCGCGTTCGTCGCCGTGTCGATCACCCAGTTTTCGCCCGCCGCCGCGTTCAGCGCGTTCTTACTCCCCTTGCTTATCGTCCGCCCCGCCGATCCGCTGCTGCGCCGCCAGCGCCGTGCCGGGATGATCCTCACGGCGGTCATCACCTTCGGCTTGATCCTCGCGATGATGCTGCCCAACATCTACGCGACTTCAGAGCCACCGCCCGCCCGCGTGTGGATTATCCCGCAGTTCGTGTTCATGATCGGCTTGGCGATCATGGGAACACTTGCCGCGCCGCGCCACCCGCAGCGGTGGTTGATCATCGCGACGATCTTGGCGCTCGTCTGGTTGATCGGCGGGGAAACGCTCGACTCGGCGCGCTTGATCGCCCCGTACAGCGAAGCCGCCGCCGCGTGGGACGCCGCCGATCTCACCCTGCGCGCCGCCGAAGCGGACGCCGAAGTCATCCTTCCACCGCCCGCGCTTGATCTAGCGGCGACGACCGCCCTCGAAGTACTCTCCGACGACCCAAATGCTTGGCTGAACCAGTGCGCCGCCCGCTATTACGATGTGCGAATAATCCGGGTTATGAGAGATTGATAACACTGCTTGACCCGTGAAGAGAATTGAGGTTAGAATCAGTTGTGATACAAAACGCAAACATTTACTATTATTTCTCAATAATGGGAAGAGTGCATGGCAGTAAAGTTGCACGTTCAGTCCATTTCACTTAGCTTTGGTGGCATCAAAGCATTACAAAACGTAGATTTCCAAGTCGATACCGGGGCGATTTTCGCCGTCATCGGTCCCAATGGGGCTGGTAAGACCAGTCTGATCAACAGCATCAACGGGTTTTACCGACCACAGCAGGGATCGATCATCTTTGAAGGGCGCGACATAACGTCACTTCCCCCCTATAAACGCGCGCCGCTCGGTATTTCGCGGACATTCCAGAACATCGCTCTCTACACCAACATGACTACGCTCGACAACCTGATGGCGGCGCGGCATATCCACATGAAAGCCAACATGCTGACCGGGGCGCTGTTCGTCGGATCAGCCAAGCGCGAAGAATTAGCACACCGGGAAGTCGTGGAGACGATCATCGACTTTCTGGAACTCGAACCCATCCGCAAAGTGACTGTCGGCGCGCTGCCCTATGGTTTACGTAAGCGGGTCGAATTGGGGCGGGCGCTGGCGCTCGAACCGTCGCTGCTGCTGCTGGATGAACCGATGGCGGGCATGAACGTCGAAGAAAAAGAGGACATGGCGCGCTTCATCCTCGACATCCACGAGCGGCAGGGCATGACCATCGTCTTGATTGAGCATGATATGGGGCTGGTGATGGATATTTCTCACCGCGTCATGGTGCTGGATTTCGGGCAAAAGATCGCCGAGGGAACGCCGGACGAAGTCAAACGCGATCCGCGCGTGATCAAGGCTTATTTAGGGCAAGAGGCATGATGACGGGCGAAAAGATTTACGTTACGCGGGAAAATATCGAAGTCCCGCCAACTCTCCCCGCCGACGCCGATACGCTCCCCAAGAATTTTCTTAAGCGGGTGGCGGAACTGGGGGATCGGGTTGCCATGCGCAAAAAGCGCTTTGGCATCTGGCAGGAATACACTTGGAAGCAGGTCTACCAGCGCGTCCACGACATGACGTTGGGCTTGGTCAGCATCGGGCTTCAGCGCGGCGACAAAGTCGCGTTGATCGGCGAGAATGACCCGGAATTCTACTGGGCGGAGATCGCCGTGTGGAGCGCGGGCGGCGTCACCACCGCCATTTTCACCGATGCCAATCTGCAAGAACTCGGCTACGTGGTCGATAACAGCGACGCGGTCTACCTGTTCGCGCACGATCAGGAGCAGTGTGATAAGGCGCTGGCGCTGAAAGACAAGCTGCCCAACGTGCGCAAGGTCATCTACTGGGATGATCGGGGCTTGTGGAACTACGCCGACGACTGGCTGATGTGCATCGACGTATTAGAGGCGCACGGACGCGATTACGCCGAACGGCACGCGGGCGCGTTCGAGAAGCTGATCGGCGAAGGGCACGGCGAAGACATCGCCCTGTTCAGCTACACGTCCGGCACAACCAGCCTGCCCAAAGGCGCGATGATCAAGCACCGCAACCTGATCTACGGCAACCGCCACGCGATCAGCATTGCGCCGACTTACCCGACCGACAATTATGTGTCGTTCAGTCCGCTGGCGTGGATCACCGAGCAAAGCCTCGGCTTGACCGGGCATCTGGTCACGGGCGTGACGGTCAACTTCCCCGAAAGCCCGATGACCGTGCAGCATGACATCCGCGAGATCGCGCCGTCGTCGCTGCTGTTCCCCAGCCGCATCTGGGAAAACCTCGCCAGCACGATGCAGATGCGCATCAACGACAGCACATGGATCAACCGCACGCTGTACAGGCTGTTTCTGCCCATCGCCTACAGAGTCGAGGAATTCGAGGACGCGGGCAAGAGCGTGCCGATCCACTGGCGGCTGTTGAAGGCGCTCGGCGATGTGGCGGTCTTCGCACCGCTGCGCGACAAGATCGGCATGAGCAAAATGCGCCACGCTTATACGTCCGGTTCGACGCTCAGCCCGGATCAACTGCGCTTCTTCCGCGCGGTCGGCGTGTCGCTCAAGAACCTGTACGGCTCAACCGAGTGTCAGGCGCACACGCTCCACTACGACGGCAATATCAAGATGGAGACGGTCGGCGCGCCCTGCCCCGGCGTCGAGATCAAGCTCGGCGCGGATAACGAAGTCTGGGTACGCAGTCGTGCGGTCTTCAGCGGCTACTACAAGGACGAGGAAAAAACGGCGAAGGCGCTCGACAAAGACGGCTTCTTCCACACGGGCGACGCGGGCTTCTTTGACGACGACGGTCATCTGATCTACCTCGACCGTGTGAGCGACATGATCGAACTAGCGAACGGCGAGAAGTTCAGCCCGCAGTACATCGAGGGGCGGCTCAAATTCAGCCCGTACATTCAGGACGTGATGACGGTCGGCGGCTTCGACATGCACTACGTCACCGCGATTGTGAACATCAACTTCGACAACGTGGCGCGCTGGGCAGAAAAGAATCGCTTGGCGTTCACCACCTTCGTCGATCTGTCGCAGAAGCAGGAAGTTTACGACCTGATCAAGCGCGAGGTCGAGCGGGTCAACAAGACGCTGCCCGAAGCCGCCCGCGTGCGCAAGTTCGTGATCTTGCACAAGGCTTTCGACGCGGACGAGAACGAGCTGACGCGCACGCGCAAGCTGCGCCGCCGCACGCTGGAACAAAAGTACGGCGAAATGCTGGACGCGATGTACGGCAACCGCGACCGCGTGACAGTCAGCGCGGAGGTCAAATACCGCGACGGACGTACCGGCGTGGTCGAGACAGCGGTGCGGGTGTGCAGCGTGTAACCTCACCGGCGTGGGAGTAGGGGCATGATATATCATGCCCCTACCAGTAAATTGGAAATGTTAGCAAAAAGGGATTATTGAATTTGGCTGCACTTACGCAAACCTTTAGAGAAAATCGCCGCTACCTGACCATCGCCGTCGCCATCATCGTGGTCGCGGCGCTGGCGCTGTGGCTGCTGCCGCTCATCGGGGCACAGCGTCCTTACCGCCTCGTGCAGAGCACCATCACCGGGCTGCTGGTCGGCGGCGTCTACTCGCTGATCGCGCTCGGCATCGTCATCATCAACAAAGCGTCGGGCGTGTTCAACTTCGCGCACGGCTGGATGATGCTGCTCGGCGGGCTGCTGTTCTTCAGCTTCTTTTCCGCCAATACGATTTCACCGGTTGCCGCGATTGGGCTGCCGCTCGTCACCGGGATCATGGTCATGACCACCAACGGTTGGTCAAGCCTGCGCGAACCCCGCAACCTGATCCTCCTCGCGGTCGGGACGGCGATCTTTGCCGTCGTGCTCTCGCTCGGCGACGGGTGGGATTTGATCCGCGCCATCGTCGCCGCCTCGATTGGCGGCGTGCTGATCGGGCTGACGGTCGAGCGCTTCAACATCCGCCCGCTGATCGGTCAGCCGTTGTTCGCGATGGTCTTGATGACGCTGGCGGTCTCCGAACTGCTGCACGGCATCACCCAACTGCTCTGGGGCAGCGTCGAACTGCCGCTGCAAATCTTCGCCGGCGTGACCGAACTGGGCATTCCACAGCAAATCCGCTTCGGCGAGGATATTTTCGAGCGCCCGATCAACATCCGCGCCGACCTGCTCATTCCGTTCATCCTCGCGCTGCTGGCGTTCGGCGTGTTCGTGCTCTTCTTCCGTTTCACCAGCGTCGGTTTGTCGATGCGCGCGATTGCCGAAAATCAGAAGCTCGGTCAGTCGGTCGGCTTGCGCGTGCGCACGGTGCTGGCGATTGCATGGGCGATTGCGGCGCTGCTCGGCGCGGTGGCGGGCGTGCTGCAAGGCGGTGCGACCAGTTTGTCGCTCAACCTGCCGCTGCTGGCGCTGCGCGCATTCCCGGCGGTGCTGCTCGGCGGGCTGGAGTCGATCCCCGGCGCGCTGGTCGGCGGCTTGGTGATCGGCTTGGCGCAAGAGTTATCGAATCTGTTGTTCCCCGGTTCGCAAGCCGGGACAGAACTCGCGCCCTACCTGATTCTAATGGTCGTGCTGGTCATCCGCCCCGACGGGCTGTTCGGCGAGAAGAGAATCGAAAGAATTTAAGTAGAAAGTAAAAAGTTGAAAGTTGAAAGTCAGAAGCACGGACTTTTATTTTACTTTCACCTTTTAACTTTCACCTTTTAACTTAGGAGTTTGAATGTCTGCAAACATTCGCCCCGCCGGGGTTTTTGATACTAAATACGCGCAGGATATCGCGCTCAACCGTACCACGTTTGATCGACTGCTGGCGAACGGCTTGTTCATCCTGCTGCTGCTCATCCCGCTGCTGACCATCGAAGGTCCGTTCGCGCTCAACCTGATCCCGCAGTTGTGGATCGGCACGATCATCCGCATCGCCATCTTCGCCATCGCCGTGCAGGGCTTGAACATCCTGATCGGCTATACCGGGCAGATTTCGCTCGGACACGCCGCGTTCATGGCGGTCGGCGCGTATACGTCCGCCGTCCTCTCGCGCGAACTCGGCTTGTCGTTCTGGATCGCGCTGCCGCTCTCCGCCCTGTTCACCGGCGTGGTCGGCTTGATCTTCGGGCTGCCGTCGCTGCGCGTCAAAGGCTTCTATCTGGCGATGGCGACACTGGCGGCGCAGTTCATCATCCCATGGCTGCTGCGCTACCCGCTCGAACCGCTGACCAACGGATCGCGCCCGCTCGACGTGCCGATCCCGACGCTGTTCGGCATCAGCTTCGCGCACGAATCCGCGATGTACTACATCATCATCCCGCTCGCGGTCTTCATGATGCTGGCGGCGCGCAACATCATGCGCACGCGCTTGGGGCGGGCGTTCGTGTCGATCCGCGACAACGACCTTGCCGCCGAACTGCTCGGCATCAACGTCTTCAACTACAAGCTGCAAGCCTTCTTCCTCAGTTCGCTGTATGCGGGCGTGGCGGGCTGCCTGCTGGCATTCGAGTCGAACAGCCTCAGCCTCGACAAATTCCTGCTGGATCGCTCGATTGAACTGCTCGCCATGCTGGTGATCGGCGGCGCGGGATTCTCGTTAGCACCGCTGTTCGGCGTGGCGTTCGTCAACCTGCTCCAGCAGAACATCATCCCGGCGCTGATTCCGGGGCTGATCACCTTCCTGCCCGCGCTGCTGCCCTTCATCGACCCGGTGAACATCTATGCCGCGTTGAGTCCGCTGTTGTTCGGTTTGGCGCTGATGATCTTCCTGATCGCCGCACCGCGCGGGATCGCGCATCGGTGGGAGATCTTCAAAATCGCGTGGAAACGGCGTCCCTACTCGAACTTGTGAAGCGAGAAGGGCGTTATTTCGCAAGACTTACTTTTGTTACGAAAGGGATTGATCCATGAGAAAACTGCTGCTCGTCGTACTGTTGTTGTCCGTTCTCGTCGTTCCGGCGTTCGCACAGGAAGAACTGCCGGATTTCATCCAGCACAGTGAATGCTCGGTTGACCTGACCGGGGAAACCGTCACCATTTACCACTTCGGCGACATCAGCGGCTCGTATGCCTTCATCACCCAACCGCTCGTCGCCGGGTTGACCGACGCGATGGCGTATTTCAACGCGCGCGGCGGCGTGTGCGGCGCGACCTTCGTACAGGATAACCGCGACACGGGCGGCGACCTCGCCCAGACGCAAGCCGCCTACGATGCCTATTCATCGCTCGAAGACAAGCCCGATCTCGTCGTGCTGTATGCCTCGGCGGATGCCGAACTGCTGCGCGAACAACTCGCGGAAGATGAAATCCCGGCGTTGATCTCGGCGGGTTCGGTAGCGGGTTTGTATGGCGAAGACGGCGCGACCAACGGTTGGGTGTATGCGACCAACCCGCTGTATGCGGATCAAATCGGCTCGTTCTGCGCGTATGTCGGCGCGAACCCGGAACGCTACCCCGAACCGGTTGTCGGTTACATTAGCTGGCCCGGCGCATTCGGCGAATCGGCGTTCACCGCCGAAACCATCGCCTACTGCGCGGCGCAAGGCGTGACCATCCTCGAAACGCCGGAATACTTCTCCCCGGCGGCGACGGACATCAGCGGCAACGTGCTCAACCTCGTGGACGCGGGCGCGAACATCCTCTACACCAACTCGCTGGCGTCCGGTCCGTTCATGGTCGCCAAGACGGTTGCCGAACTCGGCTTGGAAGATGAAGTGCAGTTGGCGGGCGTTAACTGGGCGCTCGACACATCGGTCGGTCTGCTCAGCCGTACCGCGCTCGGCTCGGATGGGCTGCCTGCGGTCAACGGCATTGTCGGTTCGCTGCCCTTCCTGTGGTGGACGGAACGCGATCAACCCGGTATCGCCCTGATCAACGAGCAAGCGGCAGCGAACGCGCGCAGCCTGTCCTCGCAGAACATCGCCTACCTGCTCGGCTGGTCGATTGTCGATACCTACATCGAAATGTACACGCAGACGGTCAACCGCGTCGGCAGCCTTGACGCCGTCGATGGCGCGGCGATCCAAGAAACGCTGGACACCATTCAGTATTCGCCGCTCGGTCTGTACGACATCGACTATCGCGGCGGCGAAATCCGCGCGCTGCCCGGCAACCGCATGGCGACGATGATGTTCTTGAATGCGACTGGCGACGGCGTTGCCACCTCCGGTGAAGATGCGATGAAGGTCGATCTGCCCGACGGCACGCAGGCGTTCATCCCCGTGCTCGTGCCGCTGACCGGCTTCGAGGACGCCCCCGATCTGCGTCCCGGCGGCGCGGACGTACCGTAAGTTAGTTGAAAGATGAAAGTAGAAAGTTAAAAGTGAAGTGCGAGTTCCGACTTTCAACTTTTGACTTTCTACTTTCTTACTAATCTCAGTTCTCCTTTTTAGAGGACTACCTAAATGCTTTCTGTCAACAACATCGAAGTAACCTACAACAGCGTGATCCTCGTCCTGCGCGGCGTGTCGTTTCAGGTCAAGCCGGGGCAGGTGGTGGCGCTGTTGGGCGCGAACGGCGCGGGAAAATCGACCACGCTCAAAGCGATCAGCGGGCTGCTCTCGGCGGAACTCGGCGAAGTGACGCGCGGCACGATCACATGGAACGACGAGCGCATCGACAACCGCAACACGGAAGAGATCGTGCGCAAAGGGCTGGTGCAGGTGATCGAGGGGCGTCCGCTGTTCGGTCACTTGAGCGTCGAGGAAAATCTGCGCGTCGGCGGGCAGGTCTACGAGAGCGGGCGGCGTGTCCGCCAAGACCTTGAGCGGGTGTATCATTACTTCCCGCGTCTGCGCGATCTGCGTCACCGCGTGAGCGGCTATCTCTCCGGCGGCGAACAGCAGATGATGGTCATCGGGCGGGCGCTGATGGCGCATCCCAAGCTGATGATGCTCGACGAGCCGTCGCTCGGACTCGCGCCGATGCTCGTGGCGGAGATTTTCCGCATCGTCGGCGAGATCAATAAGGCGGAGCAGATGTCCGTGCTGCTGGTCGAGCAGAACGCGCGCGCCGCGCTCTCGCTGGTCGATTACGGCTACGTTATGGAGAACGGGCGCATCGTGCTGGACGGTCCCGCGACTCAGCTTGCCGAAAATGAAGACATTAAAGAATTTTATCTCGGCTTGAACCAGTTAGGCGAACGCAAGAGTTACCGCGAGGTCAAACACTACAAGCGGCGCAAGCGGTGGCTTGGTTGAATGCAGATAGGGCACGCCTCGTCCTATTCTGTTACTATACGGAGTAGGACGGCGCATGCGTCGTCCCTACCCTTGATCCGATGCTTGGAGGCTGTGCATGAACTTCGACCAACGTATCCGCGACCTCATTGCCCATGCGTATGCGCTTGCGCCCGCGATCCGCGAACGGATGGACGCCGCCGGAATCACTCCGGCTGATATTCAGTCTGCCGCCGATCTACCCAAAATTCCTGTCATGCCCAAAGACTCGTTGATCGAACTTCAGCAGAAGCATCCCCCGTTTGGCGGACTGCTGACCATCGATCCGGCGGATCTGCCGCGCATCTATATCTCGCCGGGTCCGATCTACGATCCGCAGCCCACCCCGGACGCCGAAAATGCCGATTATGCCGTCGCGCCATTCCGCGCTGTCGGCTTCGGGCGTGGGGATCGGGTGTTCAACACATTCATGTATCATCTGACGCCTGCCGGTCTGCTGGTCGATAATGCGCTGCGGCACTTGGGCGCGACCGTCATCCCGTCGGGTCCCGGCAACACCGAATTGCAAATCATGATGCTCACGTCGCTCAAGGTGACGGGTTATGTCGGCACGCCGAGCTTTCTGGCGATCATCCTCGACAAAGCCGCCGAAATGGGCATCCCGAAAGAAGCGATCACCATCAAGAAGGCGGTCTTCTCCGCCGAGCCGTACACACCGAGCCAGCGCCAGCGCTTCGAAGGCGATTACGGCATGGTGACGACTTCCGCCTATGGCACAGCCGATCTCGGCTTCATCGGCTACAGCAAGGCGGGCGTGCAGGGCTTCTGCCTGATGCCGAGCGTCTATGTCGAAGTGTGCGATCCGCAGACCGGGCAGCCCGTCGAACTGGGCAACGTCGGCGAAATCGTCGTCACCACATTTAACAAGAGCTATCCGCTGATCCGCTTTGGCACAGGCGATCTGGGCGCGCTTTCCCCCGAAGTCGATGAGGATTGCGAAGGCAGCCAGCAGCTTCTCGGCTTATTCGGGCGCAGCGGCGACGCGATCAAGGTGCGCGGGATGTTCCTGCATCCCAACCAGATTCTCGCGGCGATGTCGCGCATCCAGCAGGTCAAGACGGCGCAGGCGGTCATCACCCGCGAGGACAACCGCGATGTCGTGACCGTGCGCGTCGAACTCAAGCCGGAATTCGCCGGCGAGGATGTAGACGAAGCGGTCAAGGCATACGT
>JACSRG010000234.1 GCA_014879865.1 Anaerolinea sp. | reverse complement strand
CTGCCCCCTTCGCATCAGGGACATGAGTTCGTGGTGACGCTGCTGCGCGCGCTCGTAATCTGCCGCGTAAACGCGCTCGAACAGGTCGTACAGACTCGCGGCGGCGGCGGCGAAGTCGATACCGTTGCGCACGCTGATTTCGCTCGTCCACCGTTCCGGCAGAGCGCGCTTACCGCGCAGCGTGCCGATCAGCGAACCGACCATCCCGGCGATGCTGTCCGAGTCGCGCCCGTAATTGACCGCGCCTAAGACCGCCGTCCGGTAATCGCCCTGCGCCTGAACCAGAAATCCGAGCGCGAGCGGGACTTCCTCGATGGAGTGGAATTGGCTCGGATACCCGCCCGTCGTCCGGTCAAGCTGATCGACGCCGCCTTTCAGCGTGTCGAATGGCTCGATTGCCGCACGCAGCACCCGCTGAATCTGCTCGTCGTCGGTCGTGTCGAGGCGGCGGGCGGCGCTGGTCACGGCTTCAATCGCGTTTCGCGTGCCGTCTTTGGCGAGGCGCAGCGCGGTCTCGACCACGCTGTTGACGGTCGCGTTGGGGCGTGCTGCTTCGGCGATGCAGGCTGCCATGACCGCCGCTGCTTCCAGCCCGTAAGAGTACTGATGCGCGCTAAAGATGAGGATCGCGCGTTGGTACGCCGCATCAGGATCGCCCGCGCTCATCAAACCGACCGGGGCGGCATACATCGCCGCGCCGCAGTTGACCATGTTGCCGATGCCGCCTTCGCGCGGGTTGACGTTGGCGAGGCGCAAACGCAGCAGCAGGTACTTTTCGGGATAAAACAGGCGCTCGATGAGGGGCATATGGCGCTGATATTCGGGAACCCAGATCGGGTTATCTACGATTTCCGGCACGAGGTACGTCGCCATATCATGCGCGTCGAGGTGACCGCTTCTGGCAAGGTATGCCTTGCACAGCGAGAGAGTCATCAGGGTGTCATCCGAGACGCGACCGTCGCCTTTATGCCGACCGTCGGGTTTCGGGGCGTAGGGCGGGACGAAGTCCTCGACACGACCGCCGAACCGTTCGCGGATCGCGGGCGGGGTGCGCCACTCGGTCGATGTGCCCAAGCTGTCGCCGATTGCGCCGCCGAAGATGCAGCCCGCGAATTTGTCTTGCAAGTCAGCGATGAGACCGATTTCATTTTGTTGCATAAAAGAATAACCTTCCGAACAAATCTAGAATCGCGCAGTAGTTGAACTGCGATGAATGAGCGTACAGGGCAGTAATATATGACGTGGTTCAGCAACCGACGCGCCGTTGATCCGTTCGAGCAAGAATGTCGCCGCCGTCAAGCCGATGTCATACTTCGGTTTGGCGATGGTTGTGAGCGGCGGATAGGTGGTCGCAGCGGCGAAGATATCGTCCATCCCGATGATCGAAATAGTGTCCGGCACATTCAACCGCGCTTCCTGTGCGGCTTGCAGCGCCCCGATGGCAAGGATGTCGTTGACGGCGAAGACGGCGGTCGGCGGTTGAGGCAGGGCGATGATCTGCTTCATCGCGTGATAGCCGCTTTCTTGCGAGAAATCCGTCTCGATCATCAGCGCCGGATCGACCTCCAGCCCGTGCTCCCGGTGCAGGCGAACGTAGGTGTCGCGGTGCGTGTGCGATTTCCGGCGGCGAAGCTGTCCCGAAATCAGACCGATGCGGCGGTGTCCCAAGCCGATCAGGTGCTCCATTGCCATACGTCCGGCGTCCGCCGAGTCACTGGCGACCGTGTCGAAGTCAGGGAAGGAGTCGCCGCTGGACAGGACGACGACGGGCAAGCGGAGTTTTGTCAGGTCGGCGTTGAGCGTCCCCGTCGGGTTGATGATCAGTCCGTCGAACTGCTTTTGCCCCATGCGCCGCAGATGCGTTTGTTCGCGCTCCATGTTCCAATCGTTATTGAGCATGACGACGGTATAGCCTGACTCTTCCAGCGTGTCCTGGATTCCCCGCGCCACTTCGGGCCAAAACGGATTGGTGATGTCGGGTATCGACAGCGCAATCATGAATGTGCGCGCCGAACGCAAACTCCCCGCAATCGCGTGCCGTTCGTAGCCAAGCTGCCGCACTGCCGCGTTGACCCGTTCGCGTGTTTCCTCGCGGATCGGGTCACTGCTGCCGCTGACCACGCGGGCGGCGGTGGCTTTAGATACTCCAGCGAGTTGGGCAACATCACGCAGTGTCGGTTGCTTTTTCATGACAGCCACAATGAGACCGATATCATTACAACCAAAGTAGTGCAGAAGCACCGGTTTGTCAAGCATTTGGGGGGACAAGCCCCCTACAGGTGATACCGTTCCTTCGACTTGTTCTCTTCGTACTGCTGGCGCGCTTCTTGCACCGCCGGATTGGTGGAAACTTCCGCGACGGCGACATCCCACCATGACTCGTAACCACCCACGCGCTGCCGCCGATCCGTTTCGGTGATGATGCACACGGGTTTGCCTTGAATCGACTTAGAGGCTTCCAGCGCGCCGGAAAGTTCTTCGCGGGTGGTCGCCTTGAAGACATGAGCGCCCATTCCCGCGCATATCTGCGCGTAGTCGATGGGGAGGTTGTCGCCGTCGAGCTGATCGGTCTCCGAGCGGAAGCGGTATTTCGTGCCGAAGCCGTCGCTGCCGAGGCTCTTGCTCAACCCGCCGATGCTGGCGAAACCGTGATTGTCGATCACGATGATGGTGACTTTGATGCCTTCCTGCACCAGCGTCACGATTTCGCTGTTGAGCATCAGGAAGGAAGCATCCCCGACCATGACGTAGACTTCGCGCGCCGGGTCTGCTAGTTTGACGCCCATACCGCCCGCGATCTCGTAGCCCATCGTGCTGAAGCCGTATTCGAGATGATACCCGCGCGGATCACGGGTGCGCCACAGCTTATGCAGATCGCCGGGGAGACTGCCCGCCGCGCACAGCACGACATCCTGCGGACGCGATTGGCTGTTGACCATGCCGACGACCTCGCCCTGACTCAACATCGGCTCATGCTCAAGGTTATAGATGCGATGGACTTCCATGTCCCACGCGCGGTTGAAGTCACGGGCGCGTTGGCGGTAAGTGTCGTTCGTGCGGTAGTCGCCGATTAAGCCGCGCAGTTCGTCGAGTGTGACTTTCGCATCCCCCACAAGCGGCAGGGCGCGCTGCTTGTAGGCGTCGAATTCGGCGACGTTGATGTTGATGAAGCGCACGTCCGGGTTCTGGAAGGCGGTTTGGCTGGCGGACGTGAAGTCGCTGTAACGTGTGCCGATCCCGATAATCAGGTCGGCTTCGCGCGTCATGATGTTCGCGCCTTCCGTCCCGGTCGCGCCGACTGCGCCCAAGTTGAGCGGGTAATCGTAGGGCTGCGATCCTTTGCCTGCCTGCGTCTCGGTCACGGGAATGCCCGTCGCCTCGCTGAATGCCCGCAGCGCGCCCCACGCCTCGCTGTAATGGACGCCGCCGCCCGCGATGATCACGGGGGCTTGAGCGGCGCGAATCCAATCGGCGGCGCGCTTCATCAGGTCGAGATCGGGACGGTTGCGCGGGATCGTCCACACGCGCTTCTCGAACAACACTGCGGGGTAATCGAATGCCAT
>JACSRG010000780.1 GCA_014879865.1 Anaerolinea sp. | reverse complement strand
GCGGCGCGGTGACGGTTCGGTGATCGAAGCGACATGCGTAGTTTGCGCTTTCCGCCATACCCACACGACACCAACGAGTATCATCAGCGCGACGCCGCCGAGGACACTGCCTGCGGTCAGCGGGATGCCCAAGGTAGACAGCGCGAACATGTACGCGGTCAGCAGCGCAGGTGCGACGGCAAAGGCGACGGCGACGACTTCGACCCGGCGTCCCCAATCATGGCGCGGCAGGAGCACCAGCGCGTAGGGAATCCCTAACCCGAAAAAGATCGCGGCAAACGCGGGCGTTGCGGCGAGGGTCGATTGTATCCAGTAGGGCATAGATTTATCCGGGTGTGAAATGCGCACGGAGCGCGAGGATGCGCCCACCGCTGATACTCAGGTAGACCCACCCTTCCGCACTAACGGCGACGTCGAGCGGGCGATTGGGAAAAAAGGCGCTGCCGTGATAGTTCATTTCTTCGATGCTCAACATTTCGTGATAGTACGGTGGCGCGGGCGGCATCTGGAAGGGGATCACGATTTCGGCGTGTGCGCCAGCTTCGTCAAACCGCACGGCATCGACCATGTAGCCGCGCAGTTCCAGATCATGTTGAGAACCGCTTAACACAACCAACAGCGAATCGGAGATCATCGGTAGAGTGTCACTGTCATAGACGGCGAGTCCTGACGGCACGCTGGCGGTCGGGAATGTCGTTACGGGGGGTGTGACGCCCGTGCAGTCGGCGCTATCGTCATCCACCGCGCCGGTACAATGCGGGAAACCGAAATCCGCCCCATCCGTGACTCGATTGAGTTCGTCCAGTTCCGGCGTACCGAGCAGCCCGTCGGGCGCGCTGTCCAACACATACAGATCATCCCCGAAGAACGCGAGGTCGGCAGGCGAACGGAGTCCGGTAGCGACGATCCGGCGGTCGCTTCCATCCAGCGCATAGCTCAACACTGCGCCGCGTGTGGGGTCGTCCGGCACACAGAAATCACACGGCGCACCCGTCGAGATGTAGATGCGGTCACGCACGGCGATTCCGCCTGTCCAGAAGCCGCTGCCCGACGGCACATCGCTGACCAGTATGTCCAGCATTTCATCCTGCCAGCGGTAGATGTGACCGCCGCCGACGATGTACAGAGCGCCGTCTGCGTAGGTGAGTCCATTCGGGAGGGTCAACCCGCTGGCGATCACCCGCGCGGTGTCGGGCAGCAAATCACCATCGGTGTCAATCAGCGCGAGTACTTCGCCAGCCAGCGGACGTGTCGCGAACAGTATGCCGTCCGGGGCGACTGCCAGCGCGGTGAAGCCGAGTTCGCCCGCCGCCGGATCGTTTATCACTTCTTCGAGACACGCGAGATCGGGGTGGATCCACGGCTGATCTACGTAGGTGGGGCGGTAGATGCATGGCACATCCTGCGCCAGCCCCTCGACCGCGAAAAGTGCCAACAAGCTCGTAACGCCAATGAGAAATACGGTTCGCCACATAAGCGCGCCATTTTACTCCGAGGTAAAATGATGCGCTAGAGAGGAGATCACTCACCATGCCCCACCCCATTCGACTCGCCGTCGTCGGCGCTGGCATCTTCGCCAGAGATGCCCATCTCCCGGCGCTGCTCACACAGCCGGATCGCTTCGAGGTCGTCGCGCTTTACAGCCGCACGCGCGCCAATGCCGAAGCGCTGGCGGAGAAGTTCGCCCTGCGCGCCGATATTTCCACTGACCTCGATGCGCTGCTTGCCCGTCCTGACATCGACGCCGTCGATTTGCTGCTCCCGATTGAGGCATTAGCACCCGCCGTCGAGCAGGCGCTCCGCGCGGGCAAGCATGTGATCAGCGAAAAACCCATCGCCCCGGATGTCGCGACCGGGGAGCGCCTTCTGGGATTGTACGCGAACTACCCGCAGCAGGTCTGGATGGTCGCAGAGAACTGGCGTTACGAGCAGGCATTCGCCGCCGCCGCCGAGATCGTCCAGCGGGGTGATCTGGGGACGATCTACGCGGCGGATTGGGCGCTGTACATCCCCGTGCTGCCGGGAAACAAATACTATCACACCGACTGGCGGCGATCCGGTACATTCCCCGGTGGTTTTCTGCTGGATGGCGGCGTGCATCATGTCGCGGTACTGCGGCAGACATTGGGTGAGATCGCATCGGTGAGCGCGCAAGTCAAGCAGATGCGCCCCGATCTCCCACCAGCCGACACGCTCAGCGCGGCGCTTGAATTTGAGCGCGGCTTGCTGGGTGCGTATACCGTTACCTATGGCGCGGGGGCGTCGTGGGCAAATGCGCTGCATGTCGTCGGTGAACGGGGCGCGCTGCGGGTGGATCGCGGGTTGGTCGAGTTGTTCTTGGGCGGTGAACCGCTCCCGGCACTCACGTTCGACAACTCCAGCGTCAACCACGAACTCACGGCGTTCGCGGACGCGGTGCAGCGGGGTCAAGCACATCGCAACACGCCGGAGCAGGCGCTGCAAGATGTTGCGGTCGTCGAGGCGATGCTTGAATCGGCAGAATCCGGTCGGCGCGTGCAGCCCAAACGATTCGTCTAATCAGAACAAATTTGCTAGAATTGAGACTATGGAAAACCTACTCGTCACAACGGAATGGCTGCATGATCACCTCGACCACGTGCGCGTGATTGACATACGTGGACACGTACTGCCTGCCAGTGCGCCGCTGCCCCATTACTACAACCATTATGCTGACTACACGCAGTCACATATCCCCGGAGCGGTGTTTGTCGATTGGGTGCATGAGATCACCGACCCGGCTGATCCACGCCACGCGCAGATCGCCCCGCCAGAGCGCTATGCCGACGTGATGCGGCGCTGCGGCATCAACGAGGACACGCTGGTCGTCGCCTATGACGATGCAGCCGGGATGTTCGCCGCGCGCCTGTGGTGGTCACTCAACTATTATGGACATTCGCGCGTCGCCATACTGGATGGCGGCTGGCAGAAGTGGATCGCAGAAGGGCGACCGACGACCGGGGTCATTCCGGTCTTCCCATCGGGCGATTTCAGCCCACGCCGCGTGCCTGAACTTTACCGTGATGCCGATCAAGTGCTGGCAGCGCTCGACACGTCGCAGCAGTTGATCGACGTGCGGACGGAGTCCGAATTTAACGGGGATAGCTCGCGGGCGCAGCGCAAAGGTCATATTCCCGGCGCGATCAACCTGCCACGCGCCGCACTGGTGGATGCCACTGGCACGATACTGCCGCCGGAACAACTGCGCCAATTATTCGCGGATGCCGGAATCACCTCCGAGTCGCCGGATGTGGTCTTCTATTGCAATGGCGGCGTGTCGGCAAGCTTCGGTCTGCTGGCGCTGCAAGTCGCCGGGTTAGCGAAAGGCAGTGTATATGATGGATCGTGGAAAGACTGGGGTAACGACGACAGCAAGCCGGTTGAATGACATGCCTATGCACATGTTCGCCGAGGTCTTCCCCATCAAAACGGACGCACTGCCCCCGCTGAGCGCCTACAAGATCATCACCCGCAGCGACAGCGCGCGCAAAGTCGGCGCGCGGCTGGCGCTCGAACTGCGCGATCACTTTGGCGGCGAGTGGGTGTGGGC
>JACSRG010000760.1 GCA_014879865.1 Anaerolinea sp. | reverse complement strand
CGGGCGCAGCCGCGACGCAGGCGGTACAGGCTTGGGACTCGCCATCGTCAAGGCGATCATCAACGCGCACGGCGGACAGGTCTCCGCCAGCAGTTCGGTCGGCACAGGAACTTGCTTGCAGGTATCGCTGCCGATTGCCTATGCTTAAACTGACGTTCGTCATGCCGGATTCTTGATTGGGCTTTCACAGGAGCTCGGCGTATGATTCAGTAGATAGTAGCTGTTTCACGCTAGGAGTTCATGATGATTAGGTTTGCTTTGTTTGGCGCAGGGTTCATCGGGAAAGTCCACGCCAAGAATATTCATAACCACCCCAATGCCAAGCTAACGCACGTCTACGATGTCAACGTCGAAGCGGCGCAGCAGTTAAGCGCGCAGGTCGGGGCGACCGTCGTCGCCAACCCCGACGACATTTTTGCCAGCGCCGATGTCGATGCGGTCGCCATTTGCTCGTCCACTAACACACATTCCGATCTGCTTGCCGCCGCGATCCGCGCCAACAAGCCGATCTTCTGCGAGAAGCCCATCGACCTCAACATCGAACGGGTGAAAGCCGTCGCCACGCTGTTGAAAGGCAAGGATTTACCTGTCGTCATGGGCTTCAGCCGCCGCTTCGACGCCGATTATGCCGAAGCGCAGCGCCGCTACCGCGCCGGGGAAATCGGCAAGCTGGAGATTTTACAGCTCACCGCGCGCGGACCGAAGCCGCCCGCGATCAGCTACGTCAAGGTCTCCGGTGGGCAGCTCCGTGACCAGACGATCCACTATTTCGATCTCGCGGCATGGATCGCGGGCGAAGCACCGACCGAAGTCTATACGTCGGGAGCGTGTCTCGTCGATCCGGCGATTGGCGAAGCAGGCGACATCGATACGGCGCTGGTCATGATGAAGCTGCCGAGCGGAGCGCTCGTGCAGATCGACAACAGCCGCCGCGCCGCTTACGGCTACGACGAGCGGATCGAGATTTTCGCCTCCGAAGGCATGCTCGAAGCCGGGCGCAAGCAGCTTTCCGACGTGCGCAAATATGTCAACGGCAGAGTCGAATCCGCCGCGATGCACGCCGGATGGTTCGAGCGCATCGAAGTCAGCTTCGGCACATTCATCGACGCTTTCGTGCGCAGTTTGCACGGTGAGGCGATCACCATGCCGACCTTCTGGGATGGTCTGCGCGCGCAGCAAATGGCGGAAGCCGCCTACCAATCGCTGCAAACCAACCAGCCCGTCAAAGTCGATTACTGGCTGCCGTAAATCCAACTGCCAATTGAGGGTGATGACACCGGAGAAATCGCGGCGTATCATGGTTCTCAAATTGGCAATCTCATTTTGGGGGCAACTATGGCTTTACGAATTGCGAACGCGCCCTGCTCGTGGGGCGTGATCGAAGGCATTGAAGGCGAGCGCTACGATTATGTGCGCGTGTTGAACGAAATCGCGGCGACGGGCTACAGCGGCACCGAGCTTGGCGATTGGGGCTTCATGCCGACCGATCCCGCCCGGTTGACAGACGAACTCGCCGCGCGCCGCCTTGATCTGCTGGCGTCGTGGGTCAGCGTGAAGCTGCACGATCCGGCGCAGCATGAAGACAGCGCGGAGACGTGTGTCCGTACCGCCAAGCTGCTGGCGGCGGTCGGTGGTGCAGATAATTTCATCGTGCTCGGCAATGATCCGTACGCCGATCCCACACGGACGAAGTACGCCGGACGCATCACGCCGGAGATGGGCATGAGCGAGGCAGGTTGGCAGACGTTTGCGCGCGGCGCGAACATGATCGCGCGGCGAGTCATGGATGAAACCGGACTGCGCACCGTGTTCCATCACCACATCGGCACATGGATCGAGACTCCGGCGGAGACGCAGCGCCTCATGGACATGACCGATCCGGCGATCCTCGGCTTGGTCTTCGACACGGGGCATTGGAGCTTCGCGGGCGGCGATGAGGTCGAGGGCGTGCGCCAGTTCGCGGATCGCATCTGGCATGTGCATTTCAAAGATCACGATCCTGAAGTCGCGCGCCAGTCGCGTGAGTTCGGGTGGGATGGACCCACGTCGGTGGGACACGGCGTCTTCTGCGAACTCGGCAGGGGCGATGTGGACTTCCCCGCCGTGCGCGACGCGCTGACTCAGATCGGCTACGACGGCTGGATCGTCGTCGAGCAGGACGTGCTGCCGGGCATGGGAACGCCCAAAGCCAGCGCGCAGCGCAACCGCGATTACCTGAAGACGTTAGGATTGTAGTATTGATAAAGGACTCCCCTTCTCCCCGCTTGCGTGGGAGAAGGGGTAGGGGGATGAGGGGATTATGAGCGTGACGACTTCTTACAAAAGCCCGCTGCACGAGATGGCACAGACGACGATCACCGACTACTGGAACGACTCGTGTTCGGTGGAAGAACTGACCTACGCCATCGATCATGGCGCGGTTGGCGCGACGAGCAACCCGTCGATTGTGCTAGCGGTCTTGAAGCAGGAGATGCACCTGTGGTCAGATCGCATCAAGCGGATCATCGCGGTGAACCCGACGTGGTCGGAGACGGAGATCACATGGCGGGTGATCGAAGAAGTCGCCGTGCACGGGTCAAAGCTGCTGCTGCCCGTGTTTGAGCGCACAGGCGGCAAAAAAGGACGCTTGTCGATCCAGACCAACCCCGCCAGCTACCGCACGCCGACGGCGATCCTCGACCAAGCGCTGCATTTCAGCACGCTAGCGCCGAATCTGCACATCAAAATGCCGGTGACGGCGGCGGGCGTGCACGCCATCGAAGAGGCAACGTATCGCGGCGTGAGCATCAACGCGACGGTCTCCTTCACCGTGCCGCAGGCGCTCGCCGTCGCCGAAGCGGTCGAACGGGCGCTCACCCGCCGCGCCGCCGAGGGTAAATCCAACGAGGGACTCGTCCCGGTCTGTACGATCATGGTCGGGCGCGTCGATGATTGGATGACCGCCGTCACCGCGCGCGACCGGATCACCGTCAACCCCGACTCGATCCCTTGGGCGGGTATCGCCGTCATGAAACACGCTTATAAGCTGTATCAGGAACGCGGCTACCGGACGCGCCTGCTGGCGGCGGCGTATCGCCACCACCGCCACTGGTCGGAATTCATCGGCGGCGATGTCATCACCAGCCTGCCGTGCGACTGGGCGAAGCGTTTCAACGACTCCGATGTAACCGTCGAAGAGCGCATGAGCCGTCCGGTCGATCCGGCGATCATCGACGACCTGTACACGCATATCCCCGATTTCCGCCAAGCCTATGACGCCGACGGCATGACCGCCAGCGAGTTCGACAGCTACGGCGCGACCGTGCGCACACTGCGCGGGTTCATCACGGCGTATCACGATCTGATCGCGCTGATCCGCGAGAAGTTCATGCTGCCCAACCCGGACGTGCGCTAACGTATTGAGGAGAATCTTATTATGAAAACACAGCGATTGACGATGGCGCAAGCCCTCGTCTTGTTTCTGACCCAACAGTACGTCGCGCGCGATGGCGTCGAAGTGCCGTTCTTCGCGGGCGCGTGGGGGATTTTCGGTCACGGCAATGTCGCCGGTGAGCAGAAAACCATCCGCCA
>JACSRG010000778.1 GCA_014879865.1 Anaerolinea sp. | reverse complement strand
CTCAAAGCTGTTGAAACGGTTGCGCCCCTTGAAACGAGGATAACCGGGTTTCTCACCTGCCTTGACGCGGCGGAAAAACGCCTGAAACGACAAATCGACTTGTTTCACCACGCTTTGCGCCGTCTGGCTGAACATCTGCTGAGCGTAGGGAAAAACAGCGCGGTAGTGCTTCGCCAATTGCTCCAACTCCGCGTTGCTGATGTTTCGGCGTTCAACCTGCCAAGCGAACTTGCGTTCTGCCAGCGCCATGTTGTAGAGGTTGCGCGCGCACTCCAGTACACGCAGCAGGTGTTTCTCCTGCGCCTTGCTCGGATACAGACGGTATTTGAAAACTTTCATCGCCATCTACACGCCTTTTTGCGCTTCGATGTAGCGCCGGATAGTGTCCTGAGACACGTTCCCCGCTGTGCTGGCAAAATAGGCACGCGTCCACAGCGAGGGCAGTTTCCGAAGGTGGGGATATTTCTGCCGCAGTTCGTGCGACGTAATCCCTTTGCACGCTTTCACCACGTCAGCGGCGGCGGTTGTCGGGAAGACCCGCACGAACAAATGCACATGGTCGGGTTGGATCGCCAGTTCAAGCACTTGCCAGCCCATTGTTTCGCACTTCTGGCGAATCAACGTGGCACAATCCTGCGCGACACTGTTAACCAGCACGGGTTTACGACGTTTCGGTATCCAGATTAGATGGTACACAATGAGGTGTACGCGGTGTTCGTCTCGCTGGTAGTCCATGCCTGACCGGTCACTATAATTGTTGACAGTATGGCATGAATCTACACACTCTGCAACTACGGCTAAAGCCGAAAAGCGTTTCATCCACTGCCGTTAAAACGGCGTGGCTTTCACGGGCTAAAGCCCGATTGCTGTAACCTTTCCCCCTCACTTTAGCTCGTGGGTGAGGTTACTCCCGCACCTTGATCGGCGCGACCTTCAGCACCTTGACGTGATCCTCGAACTTGTTGCCGTGAATATCCTCGCCGCGCATGTAGTCGAGCGAGTACCCGGCGTGAGTCGTCACGCGGTCGACGCGCTTCTCGCGCCACAGGGCGAACTCCTGCATGGTCTTCGCGTAGCCGTCGCCGGAGGTCACGACTTCGGCGTCGAAGCCCTCGACGAAATGCCGACCATACGGCACAAGCTGCGCCAGTGGATCGCCCGCCTTGTAGGTCACACGGATGACGGGCATTTGCATCCGAAAGTTGAGCGTGAAGGTGTTGTTCATCCAGTCGGTTTCGATGAAGCCCTCGAAGGTCTGGACATTGTGCTTGTAAATGTTGGGGACGGGACGCACCAGCAGGTTGACTCCCGGCGGCGTCCGCACGATGAAGCGCGGGAAAATCGTGAACGTGCCGAAGCCGAACCACGACGCGACCCATTCGGGATGATCGGTTTCGACCACCACGTCGGCGGTTTCTGCGCCGCCCCGCCACACCACGCTGAAGTCGAAGCGGTTGTAGACCGTCCAACCAAGCGTGTTGGCAGTAACCATCGGCAAACACTGGTACATGGGGGTTTCAAAGCTGGCACGGAGGCGGTCGGAGGGCTGGACGAAGGCGGGAATATTCAGACCTTCGTCGAGTGGGTAGAACTCAATGACTGGGCGCTGGGTTTCCATGTGTAGACCTCGTGTTTTGAATGTCTACATAATAGCGCCAATTTGGAAAAGTGGCTTTATCCGCTTGCTTCTGCCAGCGCCTTGAGCCGCTGGAGCGCTTCGATCAAGTCGCGCTCGTTGCGCTGCTCGATGGTCAGGCGGTTGAGCAGTTGACCGAGCACCGACCCCGGCAGGCTGTAGGCGATGCGAACGCTCAAGCGCGT
This sequence comes from Anaerolinea sp., assembly GCA_014879865.1. GTDB lineage: Bacteria > Chloroflexota > Anaerolineae > Aggregatilineales > Phototrophicaceae > Flexifilum. Next base: position 1,750 of record JACSRG010000778.1, on the reverse strand, counting down.
GCCGCCGTCGATAGCCGCGAAGTTGAACTCGAACATGCTGTCGATCCCGCTGATCGTCTTGACAACGAGGCGGCGATCCTGCTCCAACTGCATGACCTGATGTTCGCCTTTGATGCGAATCCCCATCATGTTGTAGACGTAGCGCGAGATCGAGCCAACGGCGGTCGGCGGCGGGCTGACGCGCTGCTGTAGGTCAAAGGCTGTCCACCATTCGGGCATGCGTTCGGGTTGGTGCGCGACAATGCCGAAAACATTCTCCGGCGGGGTGTGGATGTCAATCGACTGCTCGACATGTGGCATAGGTGACTCCTTGAGTGACGGTTGAATTATAGCCGCAACTCAAGGTGACAGAAATATCGACTATGCCACACGGAGACTCAGTCGCCGACAGCGCGCGATTGCGCGCGCGATTGCAGCACGGCGGGCGCGGCGCGCCGGTCGAAGTGACCGAGCGCCCATGCTTCGGCGCTGACGACCACGACCATGAACGCCATTTCGATCCCCGAACCGATCACGTACTGCCCCGCCGCCATGCCATCGCCGAAGAACAGGAAAATCCCCGCCAGCAGCAAGCCCGCATAGCGCGATTTACGCCAGATGGCGAAGCCCAAGCCGATCACGATCAGGTTCATCAGGATCACGCCGAGCGGCGGGACGCCCTTCGACACCCACATGTAGCGCACCACGTCGTTGTAGATACGCGGCTCGATCTGCCGTCCAATGACCTCGACGAACAGCGCGAACGCCGCCAGCGTCAGCGCGACGACCCACGCACCGATCCGCACTTCGCGCCGCCCCGCCCATGCGACGCCCGCGCGCCGCGCCAGTTCCGCGCTGCTGACCACGAGCAGCGGCGGGATCACCGCATAGCCGACAAAACGTCCCCATGACAGCGCTTCGAGCAGGCTGCCATGCCCGATCACCACGCCGAGCGCCAGCACTGCGTTCTCGTAGATCATCGCCAGCATGACGATCAACACGACCAGCGTGCCGATCTGCCGGGACTGCCACCAGAGCCGCGCCGCCCAGACGGATAGAGCGACGAAGATCACCGTGTAGAGCGTGTACAAAAGTTGATCCATCAGGCTTACCCTTCTACCCCGTAAATGTTCTGAGTATAGGCAGGGTAAGCCGCCGGAATGCAGTGTAGAATGTCCCGGATTTGTACGAAATTCGGAACTGATCTGTTAGCGGCTAGACCGCTTCGGAGAGCGCCGCCAGCACCATCGGCAAAAGCTGCTTCTTGCGCGACATGATCCCCGGCGCATCCAAGAGGTTTTCGCCGATGTGGGCGTAGGGCAGCGCATTGAGCAGGCGCGGCTGTCCAACGGCGACCAAGCGGCTGTTTCCGCGCACTACGTCAGTGATCATCAGCAGCGCCAGCGACAATTTCTGCGAGTCTGCCAGCTTGTTCAAGGCGGCGAGCAGTTCCGGCAGGCGTTCGTTGATCTCCGAAAAGTTGGTGACTTCGGTCTGCGCCAAGCCGACGCGCGCGCCGTTTTCCTCGTAGAACTTGATGTCCGTGTTGATGATCTGATCGGCGGGACGTGTACCCAAGCCCGCACCCGCGCCGAGCAGTTCGTCGCCAACGGCGTTGATCGCCGCGCTGACCTGCTCGTTGGTTGCGTTGTCCGCGACCAAGCCCGCCTGTCGGGCGAGGCTGTGCGCGGCGAGGCTGTCACGCGGGGTGGCGGTCGGCGAACGGAAGATGAGCGTGTCGGAGAGGATGCCGCACAGCAGCAAGCCCGCA
>JACSRG010000776.1 GCA_014879865.1 Anaerolinea sp. | reverse complement strand
CCGTAGATCGCGGCGACCATGACGCAGACCAAGAAGAAGACTTGGATTTGTTCACCGGTTGCCGCGTCGGGGTGGAGCAGTCCCCACACCAGCCCCGCCGCAAGGAAACCGTTATACAGCCCTTGATTCGCGGCGAGGGACTTCGAGGCTTCGGCGAATTCCGCCGTCGTGCCGAAGGTTCTCCGCACGCGCGCGGTCGTCCATGTGAACATTTCCATGTACAGAAAGTAGAGATGCTCGACTGCAACCAGTGCGACCAGAATCTTGGCGATGATGTCCATGTCCAGCTCCTAAACTACCAGCCCGCATATGCGCCTGCTGTGAGTGTCCGCACGGCAAAGGCGATCCCTGAAATGACGTGCAGCGCGAAGATGATCGCCGTCACATAACTGCGCGGCTCGTTCCTCAAGCGCGTAATCCAGAAGCGCGCCGAGAACACGAACAGCACAAACAAGCCGATCTGCGCACTCCACCAGAAGTTGCCGTGATCCGCCCGTTCGCCGACTTCGGTCAGCAGGTACATCTGCGCCGCGCCGGAGAGGAACGTCAGCCAGCTTAAGCCGAGTGCGACCTGCTGGCGCGCCTCATTCCAGTAGAGCACGAGGACGCTCAACGGGAAAGCAATCGACATGAGCAGCTTGACCGGAATCCACCAGCGCGCCGATTCCCAACGACTGACCGTTTCCAGCGGGGCAATCGCGATCCCGTTGACGCCGTTCGCCGTGATCACGAACTGCAAGACGTATTGCAGCCCAAGCAGGACGATCATCGGGACGATCAAGGCGGCGACGAGCACGGGCAGCCCGATCCGGCTGCCGCGATACAGGCGGTAGGCGGCATAGGCGATGAGCGCGGGCAGGAAGGCGAGGACGAAATTCGGCTTGGCGAACAGCGCCAGCGCGATCAGCAGCGCGCCGAGTCCTACCGTGCGCCAATTGAGCGGGGCAGCGCCGTTCAGCACACGCAGCGCGAACAGCATGATCAGCAGCGCGAACGGCTTGAGTAGTTCCATCGTCGGGCTGTGAAAGACGTTGATCCCGACGTAGCCGAGATAGTAGCGGTTGATGTTCCACGTCAGCAGGCTGATCGGCGCGACGATCAGCAGGCAGAGCGCCACAAGCGCCGCCAGCCAGCGCCGTTTTGTGCTGCCGCGCAGCACGGCGTAGATCAGCGCGGCGGTGACGCTGTAGAAGATCACCGTCACGATCAACGCGGCGGTTTCCATGCTGACCAACGGCGACAGCCCGATGATCAAGACTTGCAGCATGGCGTGGATCGCCGCTACCTGACCCGTCAGTAGATCGCGTGCGAACTGAACATGCGCCTGAATATCAGTCAGGTCAGAGGTGAATAGGAGAAAATAGGTGATCACGCCGGTCACGAGGGCGGCGCACAGCACGAGCAGGGCGACGATCAAACGGTCACGGTGATCCGAGAGGATAGTTTTCATATCGCGTTACCAGCCTACAGCGATATTGCTCAAGGTCATGGTCGAGTAGTAGAGCGCGAAACCGGAAACGATATGCAGCGCCAGCATGACCAGCGCGATCCACAAACGCGGTTCGCGCTTCCACTGGCGAAACCAGAACATGAGCGTGGCGACGAACAGAATCAGCGCGCCGGTCTCCGCACTCCACCAGAAGTTATTGTGATTCCACGTTATCCCGTATTCGACGCCGAGGTACATCTGCGCCATGCCGCTAACGAACAGCCACCAGCCCAAGCCCAAGCCGAGATCGCTGCTGGCTGGCTGGCGGTAGAGTAAATAGACGGTCAGCGGGAAGGCAATCGACGCGACCAGCTTGATCGCCATCCACCAGAACGACGGCTCGGTGAACCAGACGGTCGCGAAGGGCAGCAGCCCCACGCCGCCGCCAGCGACCGTCGTCAGCGAGTATTGCAGGACGTACTGCACCGCCAGCAGCAGAATCGACGGGAGGATCAGCCCGATGATGGCGAGGCGTGCTCCGGTCGGGTTGCGCTGGACGAGTGCACGGTACGCGACCACGACGATCAGCGCGGGCAGCAGCGTGATGGCGAAATTCGGCTTGGCGAAGATCGACAGCGCGATCAGCCCTGCGCCTAAGGCGACGATGCGCCAGCTAAAGCGGATGCGCCCTTCGAGCACGCGCAGCGCGAAGGCGAACAGCAGCAGCGCGAACGGCTTGATGACGACCATCGTCGGGTTATGCAGGGTGTTCATCTCGACGTAGCCGTAGTGCAGGTTGTCGAACCATGTGAGGATCGTGATCGGCGCGGCGATGCTTGCCACGAGTGTCCCCGCCGCCGCCAGCACGCGATTCTGGGTCGCCTGACGCAGCAGCCCATAGGTGATGATCGCCGCCGCCGCGTAGAACAGCAGTACCGCCGCCCATGCCGCGCGTGGGAGTTCGATCCCCGGCAGCACATTGATGCCGAGCATCACAACCTGATACAGGGCGTGGATGCGATAGATCGTGCCTTCGAGCAGGGCTTGAGCAAAGAAAATGTGACCCTGATAATCCGAATTGACGTTGTTGGCGATTAAGTGCCACACCAGCACGCCGAAGACGACGCCCGTGATCACGGTGACGCTGGCGGCGAACAGAATATCAAGGCGAGGAATACGTTTCAGCATCGTAAAATATCTTTCACCACGTGTCGTCAGCGGGGCGCGTATGTCCCGGTGAGGATTGTACCGTAAAGCAGCACGCCGGAGATCACATGCAGCGCCAGCAGCGCCACGCTGACCCACGCGCGCGGTTCGCGCTTGATCAAAGGGAGCCAGCTTTTGAGCGTGAAGGCGAACAGGATGAACCCGGCGATTTGCGCGCCCGCCCAGAAATTCAGGTCACGGGCGATCAACCCGCCTTCAGTCAGCAAATACATCTGCGCGATCCCGGCGGCGACCATCCACCACGCCAAGCCGATCCCTACATCCGCTTTGAGTTCACGGCGATAAAGCAGATAGACGGTCAGCGGGAACGCCAGCGACAGCAGCAGCTTGATCGCGATCCACCAGAACGACGGCTCGAACATGACGGTGGCGACGAACGGCATCAGCGCGATCCCGCTGTTCCCGCCGGGGCGCGGCAGTACGACGAATTGCAGCACGTACTGCACCGCCAGCAGCACGATGGTCGGCGCGACGATGCCGAGCAGAATCAAACGCGCGCCAATGTAGTTCTGCTTGACAGCAGCGCGATACGCCACAACCACGATCAGCGCGGGGATGAAGACGAGCGCGAAATTCGGCTTGACGAACAAGCTCGCGCCGACCACCAGCACGCACATCAGGGCAGTCCGCCCGCTGAAGCGCATGTATCCGGCGAAGGCGCGCAGCGCAAAGACGACGGCAATCAGCGCGAAGGGGCGGATCATGGCGGTCGTCGGGTTGTGCATGGCGTTGAAGACGATATAGCCGTAGTACAGATTGCCCGCCGGAGCAGTCAGCAGGGTGATCGGGTTCGCGATTAGCAGGATGAGCGCGCCGCCTGCCGCGATCCAACCGTTCGTCGTGACCCCGCGCAGCAGTAAGTACAGGATCAGCGCGGTGACGATGTAAATGCCGATGGTGACGATCCACATGCTCCG
>JACSRG010000775.1 GCA_014879865.1 Anaerolinea sp. | reverse complement strand
CCAGTCCGAACATCCAGCACCCTCAAAGGCGCTGGATGTTTGCATTTCTGAGGGGTTCACTCGCTGCCCGCGTTTTGCTCTATCGGATAAGTCCTTCAGATAGGCAAACGGAGCATTCAATTCCAAGACGATTTCGCCGTCCGTGTTGACAACCACCTGTCTGACCATGTGAAGCAGCAGTTCTCGTTGAGCGCTGACTTCAAGACGATTATACAGCGATCCTACTTGTGCGATGATTCCAAGTGCTGTTTCCAGATTGTCGATATGAAATTCCTGCTGCTGGGCGACGCTATCTAAGTTTGATCGCAGCCGGTTCCGCTTCTCCTGCCATTCTGCCCACAACCCGTTCCAAATATCTTCGCTGATCTTGCCGCTCACCAAAAGCCGCGCCATCCGTGTTTCTTCCTGGTCGATGGCGGTGAGTGCGTCGGTCATCAATTTGCGCTCGTCGGGACGTGCCAGACCGAGCTTCTCCGCCAAGTCCTGCTTGTAGTAAGCGCGAATGATGGGCAGATGTGCCGGATCGATCTGGATAGCGCACAGCTCATCGGGTATCTGGGAATCGATCTTCTCGCACATGAAATTGATATTGCTGCGCGGGACGCAGTAGTACGGCGTGCCACCTCCAGAACGGCTGGCGTTTGGAGTGGAACAAGTTAGCTTCCACTGCGTCCCATCGGCATCGATATAGCTGATAATGCTCTTGAGCAGATACTCCCGCTTACGCTTCGCAGCACGACTCCGGGTTCTTTCTTCTAAAATGGCAAGCCCACGCTCGAATTCCTCTGTCGTGACAATCGGCTCCCAGTTTCCGCGTACTGTCTTGGGCAAGACTCCGTTTTTGAGGCTAACCACCCAGCCTGCGTATGCCCAATTATGGAAGGCGTGCGATAAGGTGGTGATGTTGGCACGACGCTTACCCTGTCGGCTCACTTCAACAAAAGGGCGACCGCTGCGATGCCGATAGCCAAGCTCGTGCAGTCGTTCCGCTATATCGGCGAGTGTCCACTTATCTTCCAGCAGCATGTCCCATGCCAGCCGCCAGATAGGTGCGCGTTCCGGGTCAAGCTCGATCCATTTGTCCCAGCGCCCCAGATCGGTTTTCTTCTTGGCTTCAGTGCGCGCCGTCACATTCCTGTAGCCATCGGGCGCAAGGCTGATGTAGCCACCGCTCTTGCGCTTCGCCTGCTGCCCGCCGCGTGTGCGAATACCGAGCAGCGCTGATTCGCGCCGTGCCAGTGTAAACGACAGCGCGACGAGTATCCGGTCATCTGGGTCCATCGGATCGAGATCAGGGGAGTTGGCGAACCGTACTGATACCCCGAACTCATTCAATTCGTCGATGGCACGCAGCGCTTCCGAGTCATTGCGCCCGAATCGGTCTGCTCGCTCAACGATCACATGCGAGAATTTGCCTGAGCGTGCATCCGCTAGCATCCGCTGATAGCCTGAACGGTTCGCCGTCTTTCCGGTCAGAACATCGACGTACTCGTCAATGACCGGGAGATCGGAGTGATCTAGCACGTTGCCATCAATGAGCGACCGCTGCCGCGCCCGCGATAACTCCGGCTTCTGGTGATCTTCACTGCTGGTACGCAGATAAACCGCCCAACCCGGTTGGGGTGGGGCGGGTGTGTCCTTCTTACGTCGATACCCACTCATGACGCCCGCGCATCCGACTCATTCAGAAGCCGCTGCAAGATGGCTAGCCCGGTTTCAAAATCCTCGGTGGAAACAAGCGGTTCCCATTTTCCTCGAATGGTCTTCGGCGCGATGTTATCGCATTCGCTCACCACCCATCCGGCGTATGTCCAGTCATGGAAGGCACGCAGCAACTTATCCGTGCGTGGTCGCCGTGTGCCTGTTTTGCCGACGATCACAAATGGTTTCCCATTGCGGTCACAGTAACCTTTCGCGTGCAGCGCTTCAGCGATCTCGCCTACTGACAGCGTACCCGTCAAGAGCAGCGCCCACGCTTCCTTCCAGATATGCGCTCGTGCCGGATCCGGTTCGATCCAATAGCTAATCCGCCCCATGTCGCTGCGTTGGTCAAGTTCGGTTTGTCCACGCATGTTGAGATAGCCGTCGGGCGCACGCCCCGCGTAGCCGCCGCTTTCACGCTTTGCCTTGAGTCCCCCTTTCACACGTAATCCCATCAATGCCGACTCGCGGCGAGCGAGAACAAATGTCAGGGTGACCAGAATCCGATCATCTGGGTCGATGGGATCAAGATCGGGCGCATTGGCAAAGCGCACGGCGATCCCACACGCATTCAGTTCGTCAATCGCTCGCAATGCCTCGGTATCATTACGTCCAAAGCGGTCGGCGCGCTCAACCACGACATGCGAGAACTTGCCAGCACGGGCATCGGATAACATCCGTTGATAGGCTTTGCGGCGCGGGTCTTTGCCTGTCAGCACATCAATGTACTCGTCATAAATCGGCAGGTCGGATGACTCTAAGAAGCTCAACTGAATCATGGTGCGCTGCCGTTCCCGCGAGAGTTCTGGTTTCTGGTTTTCGTCGCCGCTTGTCCGTAAATAGACCGCCCATCCCGGTTTCGGCGGGGGCGGGGATTGCTTCTTCCGATTAGCTGCTGTCATTGAAAATCCTCACTTAGGCTGTGCTACCGTCGCTTCAGCTTCACAATACCGCAGATCGAGCGCTACCCGATTTTTGACACGATTATTTGCCGGTTCTCGCTCGATCTCGTGAACATTCGTGACCACAGCAAGGATTTTTGCGATGTGGAACACCCGCTTGATCATTATGCCGGGGGAGTCTTCAGCCGTCACCGCATCGTGCAAATCATTCATGCCGGCACTCCGATCATGAGTGTTTCGTCCGGTTCTTGGTAAATGTTTTGCAGCCACTCGTTGGCTCCACCATCACACACGTATCCGCTCAAACACTTGTATTCGTCCGCCGACACAAGGAGCAGTCCGTGACGTTGGGATGAACAGGCAGGGCAGCGCCACAGTCCGGCATGGGCGCTGGCGGCAAGCGGCTTGCCCAAGTGTGCTTCTACCAGATTGCGCAGATCGATTTGAGTCGGGTGATTCGTAACCGTCATCGGCTCATCTCCTTTTCCAGCGTGAGTGTGTGTTGTTCACAATCATGTTCGGTCACTGCCTGCTTGACGAGGGTGTAGACGAGGTTGGCGAGTGGACGATCTTCTTCCTCCGCCCACTGCTCCAATTTGTCGTAGAGCGACTGTGGTAACCGGAAGGCAATCCGCGCAGCAAATGGCGTATCTCGATTCAAAATGATGCTCCTCATGACTCAACGTCTCAACAGCTTACTGGAAAATGTCAAAATTAGGGCGAGAATTTGAGACATTTGTTCGAGAATAATTGACATTGGCATGTCTCGTTTTGACATCGTGAGAATTTGTGACATGCAAATGGCACAGATTCCCATCGTTCTCCCTCAAAAGCGGACAACTCCGGTTTGGTAAGCAAGTTCTAACCGAAAAAATGCCAAGACCTGACACACACTCGTTGGATTTTTGGGTGGTGTCCCGTTTCGGTGTTGGTCGTACACTGAGGAAAAGCGGGAAGGCAGAGGGTGATGGGAG
>JACSRG010000771.1 GCA_014879865.1 Anaerolinea sp. | reverse complement strand
GCTTCGCGCGGCGGCTCTTCGATGATGAAGCGGTCGTAGACCATGACGCCCCATGGGAACCAGTGCGAGAAATGCGCGATGTATTGAAGATTCCAGCGCGCGTATTTTTCTTCGAGCACGCGCTTCTTCGTCCAATACAGGTTCTCGATCTTGTCGAAGGTCGTCAGCGTGTCCATCGTGCCGAACATCCATGGGAAGTCGAGGGTGTAGGGCGGGAAGTAGAAGTTATAGCGGTGATTCCACCAGTGCCAGCCCGGTTCTGCCCCTAAATCCTGCGCGCCGTACTCCGCGCAGATCGCGAGGGCGCGGCGTTCCTGCACCTCGACCATCTCCGGCTGCCCGTCAAAGCCGATCACGACGTAGTTGCCGCCGTCAATCGACGTGCCGAGCGTGCGCTTCACCACTTTGACCGTGCTCGGCTCATCGTACACGCGGATGACAATCGGCTGCAAACGTTCGAGCATCATCCGGCGTCCGGCGTCCAGTGCCGACGACAGATCGGCGAACAGCAGCGCGCGGAAGCGGCGTTCGGCAGGCAGGCGTTCGATCTGCATCGTCGCCTCGGTGATGATCCCGAACGAGCCTTCCGCCCCGACGAACAACTGAAGCACGCCGGGTCCCGCCGCATGATTGGGTAGGGGCAGCGTGCGCACGGCGTCGCCGTTGGGCAGCACCACCTCGACCGAGAGTACGCGATCTTCGGCTTTGCCGTATTTGGTCGAAAGCACGCCCGATCCGCGCGCTGCGAGATAGCCGCCGAGCGTCGCCGAATGAGTCGACGCCGGGTAATGCGGCAGGGTATACCCGGCGCGGTTGAGGATGCACTCAAGCTCGTAGCCGTTGATCCCCGCCTGCGCCGTGACCGTCTGCGCGCCGGTGTTGATGTCCAGCACGCGGTTCAGCCGTTTGAGATCGACGGTAATGCCGCCGTAAACCGGCATTGTCCCGCCCTGCGATCCCGAACCGCCGCCCCATGGGATGACCGGGACGCGGTAGATGTTCGCCAGTTTGACCACGCGCGCCAGCGCTTCGACGGTTGCGGGCAGCACCACGACATCCGGGATCGGCGGTACTTCGCCCCGGTCGATGAACATGCGCGGCAGCCAGAAGTAATCCACCCCGTAGATCGTGCGGTCGGTTTCGTCGGTCAAGACGGCTTCCGAGCCGACAATGTCGCGGAGTTCCGATTCAAGCATGCGCCACTGCAAGGGGTGCATGGCGTGCAGGCGTCCATCCTTCACTTGGTTTCTCTCTTTCCGGTGCGGGTTTCGAATTCGTGCAGCCGCTCAGAAATGGGGCGCAGCGCGGTATCGGCATCGCGATAAATCGCGAAGAGGTTGGCATAATCCTGCGCCGCCGCGCGATCCGGTTCGACGCGCTTGCCGCCATCGATGATGTCTTCGAGCGCTTCGACGCTCGACGGCAGCATCCCGACGCCCATCGCCGTGATCAGCGCCGCGCCATAAGCGGCGTCCGCTTGGCGGGGGATCGAAAGCGGGCGGTTGAAGACATCGGCGACGATCTGCGCCCATAACGGGCTGGTCGCGCCCTGTCCGATCAACCGGATGTTCGCGGCGCTCATGCCCAAGCGTTCGAGTTCGCCGAGTGCGTCTTTCAGCCCGAATGCCACCCCTTCGAGGACGGCGCGCGTCAAATGAGCGCGGGTGTGGCGCATGGTCAGCCCGATGAAGTCGCCGCGCAGTCGTTCGTTCCAGTGCGGTGCCCATTCGCCCATGAGATGAGGATGGAACAGCAGCCCGTCGCTGCCTGCGGGGATGTGCTGCGCGGTTGAATCCATCAAGGCATAGGCGTTCTTCGGCTTGTCCTGCCAGAGCAAATCGCGCAGCCAGCGAAACGCCGACGCCGCGAACTTGCTCGCCGTGCCGGGATACCACAGTTGATCGAAGACGTGCCGGTAGTTGAGAATATGCGGACGCTTGACCGGGCTGTCGTGCACAATCGCGATGCGCCCGACGCTCGCCAGTTTGACGCACGCATCGCCGCTGCGCAGTGCCCCGGAGCCGAGCACTTCGGCGACGGTATCGGTCGTCCCGGCGATCACGGGAGTGCCCGCCAGCAAACCGGTATCTTCCGCGCCGCTCCGGCTGACCTCGGAGACGAGATCGAGCGGGCGCACGGCAGGCGGCAGCCCGGCAGGGTCAATCTGCAAGTGCGCGCAGAACTCGGCGATCCACTGGTTGCGAATAGGATCGAAGAGCAGGCTGCCGCCCGCGTCAATCGTATCGGTCACAAATGCCGGGGCGAGACGATTGCGCACGTAATCCTTCTGAAACAGGATGCGCCGCGTCTGATTCCACACGTCGGGCGTGTTGTCACGAATCCAGAGGAGTTGGGGCCATGACCAGACGGGGGTCAGGTCGTTGAGTGTGCGTTCGCGTACCTGCTCGCCCCAGACGTCGAAGATCGCGCGTACCTGCTGCACGCTGCGGTTGTCGAAGATCAAAATCGAGGGGCAGAGCGGGCGATCTTGCGCATCAAGCAGCACCGTATTGTGCGTGACGCCGACGATGCCGACGCCGATCACGCACTTCGGGGAGATTCCGCTGCTGTGGAGAACTGCCCGCACCGTCGAGCAGAACGCCGTGTACCAATCGTCGGGGTTCTGTTCCGCCCAACCGGGATGAGGATATGCCGTTGCATATTCCTGCTGCGCGACCGCGACCATCCGCCCACTGGCGTCGATGATCATGGTTTTGCAGCCACCGGAGCCTAAATCGCTGGCGATGACGCATTTATCAATCACGGCAGCCTACGCAATAACGGAAACACTACTAACCTAATTTGGAAACAGTGTATACGAATATTTTGCGGCTGTCAATCAAGCTGTTTTAGACGACTGCCCCTTGATCGCGCAGGCGGCGGCGCAGGTGATCGACGGGCACGGCGCGGGGCATTTCGCCCCGCTCAAGCGCCAGCGCGGCGGCAGTTCCCGCCGCCTGACCCATCGCCATACACTGCGCCATCACGCGGACGGAGGCGTGCGCGTCGTGATCGGCGGAGAGGCAGCGCCCGGCAACCAGCAGCCCTTCGATCTGCTGCGGAACTAAACAGCGGTAGGGGATGCCATACGTCCTGCCTTCGGGCACGTACTCGAAGCGAATCGCATCCTTAACCGTATGGTCTTCGACGGGCCACGCGCACAAACCGATCTGGTCGTCGAACTGACGCGCTTGCAGCACATCGTCGCGCGTCAGCCGGTACTCGCCCAAGATACGGCGGCTCTCGCGGATGCCGATCTGCGTGCTCAAGCCGGAGAGATACGCGTTTTCGTAACCGGGGATACATTCGCGCAGGAAGCGCACATATTCGACTGCCTGACGCCGCCCCTCGATCTCGGCGGCGGTGAGCTGCACGGGGTCGGAGGGATCGATGCCGCTCACCCGTGCCAAGTTGGCAGCCATTTCACCCGGCAGCGGAGTCGGGTTGAGCGTACCGCCCCGATGCGGCAAATCATAATTGCCCGCTTGGGCTTCCTGAATCATGCGGGCTTGCAGCGCCTCGCCGCTGACGGCTTGCGCGCGCTCAACATCGACGTTGCCGACGCGAAACGTCGTCGT
>JACSRG010000100.1 GCA_014879865.1 Anaerolinea sp. | reverse complement strand
TGCCGATCACCGCCTTCATTCAAATCGTGTCGAAAAACGGGCAGTGTACGCCGATCAGCGAATTTGCCCTGCGTCAGGCAGGTGTGACGGAGTGCTGCCATATCACGGGTGAGAAAGATGTGTTGATCAAAGCCTCATTCGGCTCGATGGAAGCGGTCGAGGCGCTGGTCAACCGGCTGACGCAGTACGGCAATGTCACCACTTCGATTGTGCTGTCCTCGTGGACGAATGACCCGCCCGCAGAATAGCGTGGTCAATCCACTTCCTCAAGATTTAACATCCAACCGCTTGTCAACTCCTCGAAGTTGAAATATACTTCAATCTAGATTGAAGCAATCTCATTTGAACTGGATAGGTGACGCAGCATGAAGAAAATCCTGTTCCTTTGCACCGGTAATTCGGCACGTTCGCAAATGGCGGAAGCCTTCTTGCGCCAACTCGGCGGCGGCAAGTACGAAGCATACAGCGCGGGTATGGAAGCCAGAGGGCTGCACCCGATGACTGTGCAGGTGATGGCGGAAGTGGGCATTGATGTCAGCGGGCAGCGGTCAAAAAGCCTCAAGGAATACATGGGACGGATGACATTTGAAGATGCAGTGATCGTGTGTCGCAAAGCCGAAGATGACTGCCCGAAACTGAGCGCGGACGCCAAGCGCATTCACCGCTGGATTTTCGAAGACCCGGTGCGCGCAGACGGCACGGACGAGGAAAAGCTGGCACGGTTCCGTGAAGTCCGCGATCAAATTGAAGCACGAATCAAGCTTTGGCTCGCGGAAACCGAAGAAGCGGAGCGCGTCAATTGACTCCGCTCGCACACGCTGACCAACCGCCCGATTTTATCAAGCTGCTGGCGAACGATGTGCGCTGGGGTGTATTGAAGGCACTCGCCAGCGGTGATCATCAGGTCAACGAACTGGTCACGCTGCTTCAGCAGCCCATGAACCTCGTGTCCTACCATCTCAAGAAGATGCGGGAAGAGGCGCTCGTCACCACCAGACGCAGCGAAGCGGATGGGCGCGACGTGTATTACACACTCGACCTCGAACGGCTGCGTGATCTGTATCTGGCGGCAGGCGGCGCGCTGCATCCGTTGTTGTCCGAACCGCGCCACGTGGCTGATCTTGACAACCTGCCCGCCGTGCGGGTGCTGGTCGTGTGTACCCATAACAGCGCCCGCTCGCAGATGACCGAAGGACTGCTGCGCGACCTTTCCCACGGGAAAATCGCCGCTTTCAGCGCGGGCAGCCATCCGACACAGGTTCACCCGGATGCGATCCGCGCGATGGACAACTTCGGCATTGATATTCGCGGACAGTCGGTACATCACGTGAACGAATACGAAGGGCAGTCGTTTGATTACGTGATCACGGTTTGTGATAAGGCACGTGAAAACTGCCCGACTTTCCCCGGCGAAGGGCAGCAGCTCCACTGGGGTTATCCTGATCCGCTGGCGATTACCGGTGCCGAACAGCGGCAGGCGGCATTTATGCAGATCGCTCAGCGTTTGCGCATCCGCATCGAACACTTTCTTGTCACCTTGGCACAGCCATAAACACGGGAGAAACTCTTGAACCGCATCACGATCTTTGGCGATATTCACGGCAATCTACCCGCGCTGGAAGCGGTGTTTCAGGACATGGAAGCACGGGGTTTGACCGACTTGTACTGCCTCGGTGATCTGGTCGGCTATGGGACATTTCCGAATGAAGTGGTAAACCTGATCCGGCAGCGCGGCATTCCAACCCTGATGGGGAATTACGATCAGGGTGTGGGCAATAACAGCGATGACTGCGGCTGCGCGTACAGAACCGATGTAGATCGCCGCCGCGGTGAGCTGTCCATCGCGTGGTCGAACGCACATACCTCCGATGAGAACAAAACTTTCCTGCGCGACCTCCCTGCACATATTCCTTTGCAGATAGGCGACCTCAAAGTGCTGTTGGTACATGGCAGCCCCCGCAAGGTGAATGAATACCTGTTCGAGGATCGCCCCGACGACACCTTCGAGCGCATCATGGATGTGGCACAGGCGGATGTGCTGGTCTGCGGGCATACGCACCTGCCGTATCACAAGATGCTGCCGAGCGGACGGCACGTAATCAACGCGGGCAGCGTCGGCAAGCCGAAAGATCGTGATCCGCGTGCCGGCTATATCACCCTCACGATCACCGGGCGTGAGGTGCAGGTCGAATTCATCCGCGTCGCGTATGCTGTGGAACGGACGGCACAGGCGATAGAGGCGACGCCTGAAGACGGTGGGATGCCGCATCATTTTGCCCAACTGCTGCGTGAAGGGGCTGGCTGATGGCGCATACCGCTGATCGCGCCCGACTACGTCGGCGCTTACTGCGTCGCTCTGGTGCGGAATTCATTGGCACTTTTGCGTTAGTGACGGCAGGCTGTGGAGCGATCATGGTGAACGAGCAGACCGGCGCGCTGACGCACGTCGGGATCGCGCTCACCTTTGGCTTCATCATCACCGTGATGATCGCTGCGACGGGGCATATTTCCGGCGCGCACTTCAACCCGGCGGTCACCATTGCCTTCGCGGTGACGCGCCATTTCCCGTGGCGCGAAGTGGTGTACTACATTGCCGCGCAGCTCTTAGGCGCGCTTTTGAGTGCATTGACTTTGCGCTTGCTCATCGGCGATCTTGCGGCGCTGGGGACAACACTGCCCGCTGCATCCGTCATGCAGTCCTTCGGCTTGGAGATTTTGCTCAGCGCGGTGCTGATGTTCGTCATCATCTCGGTGGCGACCGATACCAAAGCGCTCGGCACGCCCGCCGCACTGGCGATTGGTTTCACGGTCGCACTTGCGGCATTGTGGGGTGGACCGATCAGCGGCGCATCGATGAACCCGGCACGCTCGCTGGGTCCGGCGCTGATCGCGGGCGTGCTCGACAATCAGTGGATTTATCTCGTCGCGCCGGTCATTGGTACGATACTGGGTGGCTTCGCCTACCAACTCATTCGTGAACCACGACCGGAAATGGCGTCAACGCTGTAAGCCGTTCAATGTCCGCTTGGAGGACGCTTTTCGAAACGCGTATCCCCCGGTCATCGATATGCTTGAAGTTGAGCCGCTTGACCCCGCCCTGCAGCCCGACGCCTTTGATCACTTGTGCGGCGCTTCTCAGAGGTGCAAAGGTGTATAATGTGGGGCACTAGGGTACTGCCCTAGCGTACTGAGCAGGACGCATTATGCCCAACATCCCAGAATCTTCCCACGATTGGTATACCGCACTCCCCGGCATACTGAAACCGCTCATCGACCCACAATCGAGCGACCCGACTTTAGAGATCATCGATCTTCAGCAGCAGATACTTGAGCAATTTGCTGCAAGCATTATGCTGGTTGACGCGCTTCAGCCGGATATGCCGATTGTGTACGTGAGCGCGGCATTCGAGCAGTTGACCGGCTACAGCGCCGCCGAAGTGATCGGCAGGAACTGCCGTTTCCTACAAGGGACAGATCGGGATCAGGAAGGGTACGCCGTCATAGCGCAGGCGATCCGCGCCGGACAGTCGTGTATCGTCGAGCTGCGCAATTATCGCAAAGACGGGACGATGTGCTGGAACCGCGTGCGCATTGCCCCGATCCGCAATCGCGCGGGTGTCATCACGCATTACATGGGATCACTGCATGACATCACGAAACAGGTTGAGGCGAGTGCAGCATTAGCGCGCAGCGAAGCGCGCTACCGCGCCGCCCTTGAAGCTACGAATGACGCCTTCTACCTGCTGGAAAGCATCCGCGATGCGCAAGGCGTCATTGTCGATTTTCGGATTGTGCAGTCGAACGAGAATGCTGTTCGTGAGATGGGACTGCCGCGTGATCGCTTAATCGGCGGGTTGATTTGCGAACTATTCCCGATCAATCTTTCCGCCGGGTACTTTGAGCAGTACAAGCGCGTCGTTGAAACCGGCACATCCCTCGAAGAGGAGTACGTTGTTCCCGAGCCTCATGCCGCACCGGGATGGTATTACCATCAAGTCGTCCGCGTCGGCGATGGCGTGGCGATCATGAATCGCAACATCACAGCGCGCAAACGAGCCGAAGAAGCGCTAAAAGCCAGCGAGGAACGCCTGCATACGATTATCGATCACATCCCGGTGATGATTGGCTTCTTTGACTCTGTTGGAAACTTTGAGTTCGCCAATCGCTTTTGGGTTGATCGACTGGGCTGGACGCTCGAAGATGTACAAGCTGCTGGCGATTCACTCACACTGTTTTACCCCGACCCCGAGGTTCGGCGGCAGGGACTTGAATATATGCTGTCGGGTGAACAGGGTTGGCGTGATTTTGCGACGACGACCAAGGATCGCGGGGTGCTCCAGACTTCATGGGCGAACATTCGGCTGTCCGATGGACGGAGTATCGGGATCGGGCAAGACATTACCGAACGCCATCAGATGGAGCAAGCGCTGCGCGAGAGCGAAGAACGCTACCGGTTGATCGCCGAAAACACGTCCGATGGGATCGTCATGATTGACATGATCGGCCGGCGCATCGAGTATGCGACGCCATCCTACGAGCAACTGCTCGGCTATGAGGTTGGCGAAATCGCCCAGAAACCCCTGACAGATGCCGCGCTGCTGATTCACCCAGACGATAGAGCCGCAATCTGCCAGCAAATGACGAACGCGATCAGGAATAGGGCGGAGACACTCACCACCAGCTATCGCTCTCTTCACAAATCAGGATGTTATTTTTGGCGAGAAGATCATACCAAGTTCGCTTATGCCGCCGACGGAACAGTGAGTACGCTGTACGTTATCTCGCGCGATATTTCTGCCCGAAAAGAAGCAGCAGAACGCGCCTTTGAAGTGGCTTTAGAGCAAGAGCGAACGCACCTCCTCACGCAGTTCATTCGGAATACGGCGCACGAGTTTCGAACGCCCCTGTCGATCATTGGTTCCAGCACCTATCTGATGGCGCGTTCGAAGGATGAGGGCGTGCGTCAAAGCAAAGCCGATCAGATCGGCGGCGAGGTCAAACGGATGACGAAACTGCTCGACGGGATGCTGACGATGGCGGCGTTGGAAAACCCCGAAACATTGGAACGTACCCCCGTCGAGCTTCAAGTCCTGCTTGAGGGCATTTGCCGCCACTGTATCCTAGATTATGGGACGCAGCCGCTGCTCCAATGCGATTTTTCTCCTCAGCTCCCGGCACTATTGGGCGATGCGCACTATTTGACTATCATGCTGCGCGCGCTTCTGGAAAACGCATATCGCTACACTCCGCTCACGGGAAACTTAAAGCTCTCAGCGGGCAGTGCCGGTGAATACGTCTGGATCGAGATTCGTGATACCGGAATGGGGATTGCAGCCGAGGAACTGCCGCTCATCTTCAAAACGTTCTGGCGACACGACGAGGCACACTCCACACCCGGCTTTGGGCTTGGCTTGGCGATTGCCAAACGGATCGTCGAAAATCATGGAGGCAGCATCACCGTCCAAAGTCAACTGGGAATAGGCTCGATGTTTCGCGTCACGCTTCCGGCAGGACGCGCAGACACCCATAAGTAGGAACAATTTTGTGCCTACCCAAAGGTGTAGACGAATGCAGGATGCAAAATCCTTCCAAGCGCGCACGTTTGGCTCGGAAAAAGTGCTGGCGCTCGTGGCGGACAAGTGGACGGTGCAGATCATCCACGCCATCATGGAGGGGCATAACCGTTTCGGCGAGATGCGGCGCGCCATCCCGACCAGCACGCGCCGGATGCTGTCCCACGTAGATTACGGCGAAGTGCCGCCGCGTGTCGTGTATGGGCTGACCGCCTTGGGGCAGTCGCTGGCGGTCGAGTTGAAAGCGCTGTGTCTGTGGTCAAAACGCAACTTTGACGAGGTGGAAAAAGCCCGCAGCGCCTACGAGAGTCTACTGCGGTCAGTGCAGCAGTTCCGTGTGATTGACCAGCGTCCCGGCGATATACGAGCGAACCGCCTGTTCCGCATTTTCGACATCGGTCACAATCGGACGAATCCCCGCGTGCTCTAGCGCGAGATACGCGCCTCGTCCCATTCCCCGCACGATAAGCGCTTCACAATCGCGGATCGGGTCAATCATCTGGGCGTGGTCGTGCGTATGCTCATGGTGATGCTCGTGCCCGGACTGATGGTGATTTGTTTTCTCAAACGTTTCCTGCCCGACGATCTCGCCTTCGACAGCGGTGAAGACAAGATAGTAGGGCGCGCGTCCAAAATGCCTGCTGATTGTGCTTCCGTCATCGACGGCGACGGCGATCTTCATGGTGGGTTTTACCTCGCGGAACTTTCCAATTATCGCCAGTGAATGTACCATTATAGTGTGTATTTGTCAACTTTAATGGTATAATTTTGCCAGTGGATCAGTGTTTCTCCGGCGGAAGTAGATAGTCTGCAAAGGAACTGAGATGTCTCTGGCGATTGCGTGCGCGTCCGGTTGTTTCCGAGTCGCTTTTGTCCAAGGGGTGTTGAGCGCGTTCGAGCGGGCAAACCTGAGAGCAGATGCGTATGCCGGTACATCAGGGACGGTTATCCCGGCGGCGCTGGCTGCCAGCGGGCAGCATGATCAGCACGGGCTTGCCTACATCACCGGACTGCTGGATTACCAGTCCGGCGGGTTGGGCATGAGCGGCGTATTTCTAGAGAGCATTCGCGCTTGGTCGCCGTTGATTCGAGATCAGCTTGGGCAGCGGCGTTTGATCATCCCCGTGAGTGCAGTTATGACCCCCGAAGCAGGCGAACTGACGCAGGGGAAAGCCGCGCGTCGTCTGGGACGCCAACTGCTGCTAGCGACCGCGCGGCACGACAACACATGGTCAGCCGCACATCTCCGCCTCGAATTGTTCGATACCCACGCCGCCAACCCCGATCTGCGCCTGTTTGCCGGTAACTTCGACGCGGTGGCGTATGCATCATCGCGGATGCTCCATGCGTGGGAGACGCCTGCCGAAATCGACGGGCGCGCCTACATCGACGGATCGTATACCTGTTCATGTCCGGCGCTTGAACTCGCGGATATGGGCTACGACGAAGTCATCGCCATCTCACCTGAATGCGGCGCGTTCTACCACGATCTTTTCGGCACATCCCTTATCCCGCCTATGTGGCACGGCACGCCGATTCATGCGATCCAGCCGGATATGGACGTAAAAACGCTGGGCGTCGATTACACGCAGGCGACGAAAGAGGGCGTGCTGCGCGTCTACCAGCACGGCGAGGAAAAAGGACGCGCATTCCTCTCTGCATGGCGGCGCACTGCCTACATCACATGACCAGCATCAACCAGACGACACCGAAGCCGAGAGTCAGCAGCGTGATCGGAATCCCCGCGCGCAAAAACGTGCCGAAGTTAAGGTCTACGCCCTGCTGATCGGCGAGTTCGGCGACGATCAAGGTTGCCGCCGAGCCGAGCAGGGTGAAGTTCCCGGCGAGTGTCGATGCCATTGCCAGCGTGAGCCATGCCTGCTGCTGATTGCCCAACGCGGCGATATTGGTTTGCAGGAGCAGCACGGCGGGCACGTTGGACACAAGGTTGCTCAGGATGGCAGTGACCAGCGTCAAACCGGGGACTCCGCGCAGCAGCAGCGGCTCACCGGCTTGGAAGAGCAGATCGGCGATGCCCGTCGCTTTGATCGCGCCGGTGATGGCGAATAACCCGGCGAAGAACGCCAGCAGTTCCCAATCGAGCGCCAGCAGACGGCGCGGTCGCAGCCGTGAGATGAGGAGCAAGCCCGCTGCCGCACACGCGGCGGTGATGACCGGCACGCCCATCAAGAATGCCAGCATCAACCCGACGACGACCACGAGGGCGCGGTTGAACAATGGGCGATAGGGACGCGATGGCGGGAATTCGATGGTGGGCAGCTGCCCCCGAAATTCGGCGCGAAACAGCAGGATGATGACGACCCAGCAGACGACCAAACCCACCAGCGCGACGGGCGCGAGATAGCCGAGAAAGGTCACATAGGGAATCTGGCTGGCTTGCCCGATGATGATGTTTTGCGGGTTGCCGGTGATGGTCGCCACCGAGCCGATGTTGGTCGCCGTCGCCAAACCGATCAGGTAGGGGATGGGGTCACGCTTCAGGCGCAGGGTAACATCTACGATCAGCGGCGTCAGCATAAGGCAGATCGTGTCGTTGAGGAAGATTGCCGACAGCAGCCCGGACGCCGCGATGATCAACGCCAGCAAGACCTGTGGACTTCGCGAGAGGCGCAGGGTTTGATTGGTGACGGTGCGAAAGAAGCCCGCGAGACGTAGATTGGCGTTGATGACCATCATCGCGCCGAGCAGGAGCAGCGTCCCGACGTCGATAGCGTGGATGGCGTCTTCTTGGCTGATCGCGCCGAAGACGACCAGCAGCGCCGCACCGCTCAGGGCGATAGTCGCCCGGCTCATGCGCAAACGGGGAACTAGCCCGATAGCGATTGCCGCATAGATCAGGAAGATGAGGATACCGTAGACGAGCGTCATGGATGGGTTCGACCTTAGGAGCTTGAAAAACGGCAGCATTATAGGCTTGCTGTGGCGCGGATTCTATGCCGAAGGTACGGCGGAATTGCGTGTGCTAGCGGCTGTGCTAGACTGAAACGGTCAGTGTAATATCAGCCTGTTCCAAGGGCTGAAGGAGAAAACGCAATGCCACTGGAGATTTCACAGCGCAACCGGCAGGCAAGTGCTGCCGTGCAGCCCTTTCTGAATTTTCACTTCAATTCGGCATATACGCGGCTCGCCGGTTTGCCCGATGTGATCGACTTCACCTATGGCAACCCCAACGAGATGGCGATTCCGGGCTTCGCCGCCGCGCTGCAAACATGGAGCGAACCGCGCGACCGTTCATGGTATGCCTACAAGCTGAGCGAGTCACAGGCACAGCAGGCGGCTGCCGAATCGCTGAAGCGTCACCGGGGGCTGGATTTTGACCCGAACACGATCTGCATGACGAACGGCGGCTTCGGGGCGATTTCACTTGCCATTAACACGCTGGTGGATGCTGGCGATGAGGTCATTTTCAACACGCCGCCGTGGTTCTTCTACGACGCGATCATCACGAACGCGGGCGGCACTTCGGTGCGCGTCCACGTGCGTGATGATGATTTCGACCTTGACCTATCCGCGATTGAAGCCGCGATTACGCCGAAAACGCGCGCCGTGCTCGTCAATTCGCCGAACAACCCGACCGGGCGTATTTATCCCGAAGCGACCTTGAAGGCGTTAGCGGACATCCTCGAACGCGCCAGCGCGCGGATCGGCAGGCGCATTTACCTCTTGAGCGATGAAGCCTACAGCCGGATCGTGTTTGACGGTCAGGTGTGCCCCAGCCCCACCAGTTACTATCCCTATTCGCTGCTGTTGTACACCTATGGCAAAACGCTTTTGACACCCGGACAGCGCGTCGGGTTCATCGGACTCCCGTCCACGCTGCCAGATCGGCATGAACTGTTCAACGCGATCCTCACCACGCAGATTTCGCTCGGCTGGTTGTTCCCGAACGCGCTGCTCCAACACGCGCTCGGCGATCTGGAGAAGCTCTCGATTGACATGGGACATTTGCAGCAAAAGCGGGACATGATGGTCGGGGCGCTGCGCGAGATGGGCTATGAAGTGCACAACCCCGAAGCGACGTTCTATCTGCTGCCGAAGTCACCGTTAGCCGATGACCCGGAGTTTTGCCGTCAGCTTACCGAGCACAAAATTCTCGTGCTGCCGGGAACGGTGGTCGAACTGCCGGGTTACTTCCGTATATCGCTGACCGCGAACGACGACATGATTAAACGTTCGTTACCGGGCTTTGAAGCTGCAATCAACGCCGTGCGGGGATAATCCCCTCTCCGTGTAAGCATTACACAGAGAGGGGAGGGTGATCAGGTTAGCTCGCCGAGGCGGAGGCGCTAAAGGCGCGTTCGACCGGCGTGACTTCCCCGGTGATCGTGAACGAGCCTTGCAGGGGCAGATCGACCGACGAACTGCCGACCATGACCTCGACCGTTCCCGGCGCGACAACCAGTTGATCGGCGTGGTTGATGAACGCCAGCAGATTGACGGGCAGTTGGAAGGTGACAGTCTTGGTCTCGCCCGCCGCCAGCGTCACGCGGTGGAACGCCTTG
Source organism: Anaerolinea sp. (assembly GCA_014879865.1). Classification (GTDB taxonomy): domain Bacteria; phylum Chloroflexota; class Anaerolineae; order Aggregatilineales; family Phototrophicaceae; genus Flexifilum. The sequence continues at coordinate 7,831 of JACSRG010000100.1, read as the reverse complement.
AGTTCCTTCAACGGGCGGGTGATGGCAAACACCTGCTGATGCGTGTAAACCTGCACGACTTCATCACCTGCCCGCGCTCCGGTGTTGGTCACATCGACTTGCACGGTGACGGTTTCGCCCGCCTGCGCGGTCGGCGTGACGCGCAGATTCGAGAAGGCGAAGCGCGTATAGCTCAAGCCGTAGCCGAACGGGTAGAGCGGCTTGGTGGACATATCGACATAGTCGTTCTTCCAGTTGGAGCGCCCGCCCGATGGGCGATGGCTGTAGAAGACCGGGATTTGACCGACGCCGCGCGGGAAGCTGATCGGCAGCTTGCCGCCGGGGTTGACATCGCCGAACAGCACATCTTTGATCGCTGCCGCGCCTTCTTCGGAGGGGAACCAGCATTCGAGGATCGCCGGGATTTTCTCTGCGATCCAGCCGAGCGTGATGGGTCTGCCGTTGATCAGGATCAGCACGACGGGTGTGCCCGTGTCATAAATCGCCTTGACCAAATCCATCTGCGCGCCGGGGAGATCAAGCAGGGCGCGATCGCGCGCTTCGCCGGAGGTCGCGTCGTCGGTCAGACCGGCTTTGTCGCCGACGACTACCAGCGCGACTTCTGCCTGACGTGCCGCCTGCACCGCTTCGGCGAAACCGGCGGTCGAGGTGTCGAGCACGTCACAGCCGCGCGCATAATGGATTTCACAGTCGAGATCGTCGGCTTCGCGCACGACGGTCAACAGGCTTTGCGTGCGGATGAAATCGGGATCGACCGACACCGACGCGCCCCCCGGCATGTTGAAGACATTATCTTTATGGAGCATCTCCTGCATCGATTCGATGTGGGCGGGGTAGGCATAGTCCCCGAAGAGATTGCGCAGACTGTCGGCATTCGGTCCGATCACGGCGATGGAGCGCACGGTTTTGGGCAGCGGCAGTAAATCGCCTTCGTTGCGCAGCAGCACGAGCGACTGCTGTGCGATTTTGCGTGCCAGCGCCCGCTCATCGGGTGTATCGAAGACGACCACGCCGGGATCGACATACGGTTGTTCAAATAAGCCCAACGCGAACTTCTGCTGAAGCAGGCGCAGCACCGCTTGATCGACCAGCGCTTCGGAGATGTTCCCCGCTTCGACCGCAGCGACGAGCTGCTGCCCGTAGGCATCGGTGAAGGGGAGTTCGACGTCGATACCCGCATCGAGCGCGAGATGCGCCGCCTCGACCAGATCAGCCGCCACGCGATGATAGGTGTGAAGCTGAGCGACCGCGAAATAATCGGAAACCACCGTGCCTGTGAAGCCCCATTCGCCGCGCAGCACGTCCGTCAGCAGCCATTTGTTCGCCGCGCACGGAATGCCGTCGATCTCGTGGTAGCCGTTCATCATCGAGGCGAGTCCGGCGTCGCGCACGGCAGCTTCAAACGGGAAGAGGTACGTGTCGCGCAGTTCGCGCGGCATGAGGTGCGCGGGCGACCAGTTCATACCGCCTTCGGTCATGCCGTAGCCGACGAAGTGCTTGCCGGTGGCGATCACGCCGTTTTCGAGCGTGCGTCCCTGAATCCCGCGCACATAGGCGCTGCCCATCTGTGCGACCAGGTACGGGTCTTCGCCGAACGTCTCTTCGACGCGCCCCCAGCGGGCATCACGGGTCACGTCGAGGACGGGCGCAAGGGCATGGTGTCCGCCGACCGCACGCATCTGCCGGCGGATGATGTCCGCCATTTCCGCGACCAGTTCGGGCTGCCATGTACTCGCCACGCCAATTGCCTGCGGGAAGACGGTCGCGCCTTTCGCCATATAACCGGAACAGCATTCCTCATGGATGACCACCGGAATCGCCAGTCGGGTGTTTTCGAGCAGCCATTTCTGAATGGCATTCGCCAGCTCTGCACTCTGACGCGGGTTGACGCTGCTCGCGCCGCCGATGCGGGTGATATGCCCGACACCGCTGTTCAGCTTGGCGGCGGCTTTGGCGGGGGCGAACGCGATTCCGTCGATCAGTTCGTAGACCCAATAACTGCCAAGCTGCGCCACTTTTTCGACCAACGTCATCCGCGCCAGCAGGTCGGCGCTGCGGTCTTCGACAGAGCGCGTCGCATCCATGTATGGAAGGTTTTCACGAAGCATAGTTGCCGTTATCCTTTGAGCTCACCGCCCGTCAAGCCGGTGACGATATACCGCTGCGTAAAGATGTAAAACAGCACTGCGGGAACGATCAAAATCGAGATGTACGCCATCACCCGCGCCCAGTCCGTACCATACTGTCCCTGAAACTGCATGATCCCTAAGGTGAGGGGCCATTTCGAGTCGTCGGTCAGGACGATCAGCGAGAGGAAATAGTCGTTCCATGCGACGATGGTTTGTAGGACGACAATCGCGCCGAGCGCAGGACGTGCCAGCGGCAGCAGCACGTACCAGAAGAAACCCATTGTACCGCAGCCGTCGATATACGCCGCATCTTCAAGTTCCGAGGGGATGCCCCGGAAGAAACCGCGCAGAATCAGCGTGCTGCTGGGAATCCCGAAGGCGACCAGCGGTAGAATCACGCCGAAATAGCTGTCGATCAAACTTAACTGCTTCACCTGAATGAACACCGGCAGGAAAGCGATGGTGATCGGGAACAGCAAGCCGAGCGTGAAGAAGTTAAACAGGAGTTCGCGCCCGCGAAACTGCAAGCGGCTGAAGACGAACGCCAGCAGCGACGAGCAGATCACCGTGAGGCTGACCGTGCCGAACACGATGATGCCGCTGTTGCCCAAGCCGCGCCAGAACAGCGGGCTGCTGAGGACGTCGGTGTAGTTCTCCCAGCGGAAGACGCGAGGAATGCCGAACGGTTCGACGAACAGCTCACCGGTCGTCTTGAAGCCGCCGAACACAGCGGTGAGGATCGGTCCGAGGATCGCCAGTGCGACGACGATCAAGACGGCGTACTGAAAAATCCGTCCGGGTGAGAGGCGAAACGGCGGAAGCGCGCGTTCCACGCTCCGTGCTTCTGTTGCAACTGCTGCCATTTTCCCTCTCTCCTATGCCTTACCCGCATAATCTTGGCGTAGAACCCCACGCTGATACCCGATGGAGAAGACCAGAGCAATCGCGAAGATGATCAAGGCGACCGCGCTGCCGAAACCGAGTTCAAAGGTCTTGATGCCGAAGCGATACATATAGGACGCCATGACCTGCGTCGCATTGGCGGGACCGCCGGTCGTCATGATCCAGATCAGCACAAACTGGTTAAGCGACCCCAAGACCGACAGGTAAATGGTCATGCGGATGGTCGGCGCGAGCAGGGGCAGGGTGATGTAACGCAAGAGCCGCCACTCGTCCGCGCCGTCGATGCGCGCCGCCTCTTCGACTTCACCATTGATCGACTGAATGCCCGCCATGTACAGGATCATGTGCAGCCCGAAATATTTCCATGTAATGACGATGAACACGCATATCAGCGCGATGTCGCGGTTGGAGAGCCAGCCCTGCGCTTCATAGCCGGGGACAAATGTCCCCAAAACGGTGTTGACCAGACCGCCGCTCGGATGATAGACGAACAGCCAGATCAGCCCCGTGATGACTTCCGAAAAAACGTAAGGCATGAAAAATATGCTTCGAAAGAAGGAGCGCCCCGGCAGTTTGCGACCGACCATGAGCGCCAACGCCAGCGCCAGCGGAAGCTGCACGCACAGCGAGAGCGACACAATCAGCAGGGTGTTGGTGATAGAGGTATGGAAGACCGAATGCCCGAGGGCGCGTTCATAGTTGCCAAAACCGATATAATCGGTCATAGCGCCGAGACCGTTCCAATCGTACAGACTGACACGGGCGGCTTGCAAGAGCGGCAGGATCAAGAACACTGTGTAGATGATCGCGCCGGGGATGACAAACAGGGCGATTGTCAGCCACTGTTCGCGCGTCGTGCGGGGACGTTCCTCAACTGCGGGACGTTCGCGCGGGATGAACCGGAAGCGGGTCGGCGAATGACTTCCCATCGTAAAATCCTCTCAAACCAGACAGCCTGATGATATGCCGGGGATGGCACTTTGCCAGCACCATCCCCGGGTCAAATTACCTAATCAAGCTCGAAGGAAGCAGCATCTTCGATTGCCTGCGCTGCGTCCGCTGGCGTCAAGGTTCCGACGAACAAGCCTTCGACCGCATCCAGCACCGCCTGCGCGATGGAGGGGGGCAGGAACTGGTCATAGTACAACTGGTAGTATTCCGCATCGTTGCGCGCTGCCAATACCCCTTGGAGGAGCGGATCGGTCACGGATTCTTCCGCACCGGCGACGGTCGGAATAACGCCCGTGCCGAGTTCGACAAAGCGAACCTGATTTTCCGGCGTGGTGATGTAGCGGAGGAAATCGACCGCTTCCGGTGAGGCGTTCACGCCGACGGCGATACCATCACCGCCGCCGAGCACGTCAGAAGCATTGCCCGCGCCGCCATCGACCATCGGGAACGGGAACCAACCGAGTTCACCTTCCGGCAGACCTTCGCCGCTTTCGCTGTTGCCGATTTGCACGCCGGGTGCCCACTGACCCATCAATTCCATCGCGGCGACGCCATTGCCCATGAGCGCGGCGGCATCACCGTAGCCGGAACCCAAGTACCCTTCTTGGAACGGTTCGAGCGCGATCAACTGCTGGAGCAGTTCACCTGCCTGCACAAACGGAGCGTCGGCAAACGTACCTTCGCGAGTGTAGGCATTTTCAAAGGCAGCCTGACCACCCGCACGGATCGCCAGATAGACCCACCAGAAGTGACCGGGCCACTTTTCGCGCTCGCCCAACGCAATCGGGGTGATCCCCGCGTCTTTCAACTGCTGCACGACGGTGAGGAATTCATCCCACGTCGTGGGGACGTTCTCGATACCGGCTTCGGCAAAGAGGCGGGTGTTGTACCAGATACCGACCGCACCGAAGTTCCACGGGACGCCGTAGTACGCGCCGTTGTAGGCGTACAGGTTGAGCGCCGCCTGCGTGGTGAAGCTGTTCTGCCACGCGCCGCCGTCTGCCGTCAGTTCAGGGGTGATGTCACGGAGCAAACCGGCTTCGGCGAAGTTCCACATCACGCCGCCGCCCCAGCTCTGGAACAGATCCGGCGGATCGCCCGACTGCATGACCGTCGCCAGACGTTCCTTGAAGGCTTCGTTTTCGAGGTGGGTGACTTCGATGGTCACGTTGGGGTGCATCGCCATGTATTCTTGCGCGAGCGTGTCGGCAAGGGCAGGGAGTTCCGGCGGAGTGGTGAAGATCGTCCACCATTCAACTGTAACTGCATCTTGCGCCGTGACTGCGCCGACTGACATGAGTGCCAGCGCACCGATGATGAAGACCAACAACAGGAATTTACGGGTGTTCATGTTTTCTCCTTCAAAGAACCGATCAATCACTTCTTGCAAGCGTTTGCAAACGGAAAACACATTAATCGTTCGCGTTCTGCTCCTTTCACTTTCGCCGGTTATTGTCGCGGTGGGGCGCACGAATCGCGGATGACAAGCTCGGTTGCGAGCGTCACCCGCCGCGCTTCTTTATCCGGGTCTTCGATTTTTTCGAGTAACAACCGGACAGCCACATGCCCGATCTGGATGAGCGGCTGGCGGATGGTTGTCAACTTCGGGTAAACCAGAGATGCCTGCGGAATGTCGTCGAAGCCAATAATCGAAATATCACGCGGGATGCCTAAGCCGCGTTGGCGTGCGGCGTCAAGCGCGCCGAATGCGGAAAGATCGTTGGAGGCGAAGATCGCCGTCGGGCGGGTAGGCAGATCGAGCAGCTTGCCCGCCGCGTTATAGCCGCCCGCCGTTTCATAGTCGCCCTCGACGATCAAGGTCTGGTCGATGGAGATGTGATGTTGTTCGAGCGCGGCGCGGTAGCCGTCGAGACGTTCCATCGCGCTGCTGAGCTGCGTCAACCCGGTAATGAAGCCGATTCGCCGGTGTCCGAGGCTGATCAGGTAGTTAGTCGCGTCGAATGCGCCCTGCCAACTGGTCGAGTCGACGGTGGTGCTGCTGCGGGTGCTGTCCGTTTGATCGACAAGCACGTAAGGAAAATCCTGCGTGGGGAGGGCTTTCAGGTAGTTTTCGGTGATCAGCGGGACGATCAGGATCAACCCGGCGACCAAGCCATTCGCAATCGTCTTGACGTAGTACGCTTCACGTCCCGCGTAGCGGTGCGTGGTGTAGAGCATCAAGTCGTAGTTGGCGAATGCTAATTCTTGATCGATGCCCTTGACGATTTCGCTGATATAGCCGTTGTCGATGCCGGGGGCAAGCAAGCCGACGATGTTCGAGCGCCCGCCCGCCAGACTGCGCGCTTGCAGATTCACCACGTAGCCGAGGCGGTTCGCCGCGTCGATCACCTTCTGGCGCGTGTCTTCATTGACGAACTCGAAATCCGAGAACACACGCGAAACCGTCGAGTAGGAAACCCCCGCTTCGCGGGCAACATCGACGATGGTGATACTGTTAGAAGACTTTTTGCGCGAATTCTTTTGACCAGACATCTGCAATCGCTTGCAAACAAAACTATATCGACCGCGCATTTTTTGCACAGTTGAGCGAACATTATTTCAAAAATGGGCGGCTGCAAGGAGAAAAATGCTTGCAAACGCTTGCAAATGAACATATCAGGAAATGGGAACGTTGTCAAGAGGTTCGACGGGAAATTGAATTTCGGTGATCAAGTCGCTGCCATCCTCGAAATCGCCGCCGCCGAGGAGCAGTTCGCGCGGCATGGCGTTGAGCCGGTAGCCGTTGGACTCCGCCCAGATGCCCATGTTGGCGTAACCCGCGTGGATGGCGTTCAGCCCACCCCGGATGACGGTGGTCGCCATCGTCTCGACCGCCGGAAGCACGCGCAGGTGAAGCTGCATGTCGTTCGTCAGCGGTACAGGCGCGTGACTTTGCACTTCGATCACGCGCCCGACTTCCAGCAGCAGGTTTTGCGTGACGATTTCCTCGTCACGGCAGATGGTGAAGTTTTGACCGTACTCGCCGCGCGTGGGCAGCACAGAGCGGATCAAGCGGTGAAGCGCCATCGCATCGGCGAAGGACGGCAGGACGGCTTGCGTGCTCAAGACCGACTGCGCGGGAATCTCCTTGATGACCACGTCGAGCGGGACATCCGTCTCCATCGAGGCAATCGCGTGCAGGCGCGCCTCGATCTTACGGATACGCTGAAGTTCGGCGCGCAGCATTTGCTCGATCTCCGCTTTCTTGAGCCGCAGCATCCCCTGCATTTCGTTCGTGGATACATGGTCGCCGAGCATCCGGCGAATCTGGTCGAGGGACAAACCCAAATCCTTGAGCACCAGAATCCGGTTGAGATGCGCCATCTGCTCGGCGGTGTAGTAGCGATAGCCGGTTGCGCGGTCGGTGTGGGCGGGTTTGAGCAAGTCGATCTCGTCGTAGTAGCGCAGCAGTCGTTTAGACACCCGCGCTAAGGTCGCAAATTCACCCACTGTAAACATCGCCCTCGCTCCTTGAACTAGTCGTTCGCTGCCGCACGCTCGCGCGTCGTCCAGATGTCTGCTGACTGCCGCACATAGTCGGAGAAATCACGGGCAGGTCTGCCGAGAGCCCGCTCGACATCGCCGGTCAGTGAGCTGTTGCGCCCGTCCAAAACTGTCGTGAACAGGTAGTTGATCAACCAGACGTAATCTTCCGGCAGACCCGCCCCGCGCATTGCGTCGGCGTAGGCTTCGAGCGGGATTTGCACATAGCGCAGGTCGCGTCCGGTCGCCGCCGCGATCTCGGCGATGGCTTGCGGGAAGGTCATCAAGCGCGGTCCAGTGACCTCGTAGACCTGCCCGTTGTGGCGATCCCCGGTCAGGGCGGCGGCGGCGATGTCGGCAATGTC